>CALZCW010000198.1 GCA_945635805.1 uncultured Clostridia bacterium | reverse complement strand
TCGTCTGCGAAGCAGACACCTCAGTCATTCACCCTTAGCCCTTAGCTTTTAGTCACAAGGCTCCCCATTGACTTTCCCGGCGGGGGCGGATATAATGAAACATACAAAACGCAGCAAAACCGGCTGCAGAGAAACCGAACGACACGAGGTAACGACAATGGACACGATGAAACTTGCAGAGCTTCTGTTTCCCCATGTGACCGCCACGCCGGAGGAGCTGGAGGCGCGCTTCCCCGAGCGCAAGGTCCCCGAGGGCGCGGTCATCACCCGCATGGCCCCCTCTCCCACAGGCTTTGTCCATCTGGGCAACCTGGTTCAGGGCCTGGTCGCCGAACGCATGGCCCACCAGAGCGGCGGCGTTCTCTTCCTGCGGGTGGAGGACACCGACGCCAAGCGCGAGGTGCCGGGCGCTGTGGAGGTGCTCATCGACACTCTGGCCCACTACGGCATCCGTTTTGACGAGGGCGCCACCAAGACCGGCGACTGCGGCGACTACGGCCCCTATCGTCAGCGGCAGCGGGCGGACATCTACCACGTCTACGCGAAAAAGCTGGTTCAGCAGGGCGACGCCTATCCCTGCTTCTGCACGGAGGAGGAGCTGACCCAGATGCGCGCCGACCAGGAGGCCAAAAAGGTCAACTTCGGCTACTACGGCCCCTACGCCGTCTGGCGCGACCGTCCCATGGAGGACATTCAGGCCGCCCTCGACGCCGGAAAGCCCTGGGTCCTGCGGTTCCGTTCCACCGGCTCCGTTGAGAATCAGTTCAAATACACCGATCTGGTCAAGGGCGTCCTGACGGTGACGGAAAACGACATCGACCAGGTGCTGCTGAAATCCGACGGCATCCCGACTTACCACTTCGCCCACGCGGTGGACGATCATCTCATGCGCACGACCCATGTGGTCCGCGGCGATGAATGGCTCCCCAGCCTGCCCTTCCATCTGCAGCTCTTCCGCGCCCTGGGCTTCAAGGCGCCCAAGTACGTCCACATCGGACCGCTGATGAAGATGGACGGCACCTCCAAGCGCAAGCTGTCCAAGCGGAAGGACCCGGAGCTGGCCCTGACCTACTACAAGGCGGAGGGCTTCCCCGTCCGCGCGGTCTACGAGTATATCATGACCCTGCTCAACTCCAACTACGAGGACTGGCGCAAGGCCAATCCCGCCGCCTCCTCCGACGAGTTCAAATTCTCCTATAAGAAGCTCAACCCCGCCGGCGCCCTCTTTGACTACGCCAAGCTCTGCGACGTCTCCAAGAACGAGATCGCCCGCATGGACGCTGAGACTGTCTACGCCCTGGCCACGGAATACGCCGGGGAATTCGACCCGGATTTCGCACGGGTTCTGAAGGGCGACCCGGACTACGCCAAGGCCATTTTGTCCATCGGCCGCGGCGGGAAAAAGCCCCGCAAGGACCTGGCCACCTGGAAGGACGTCAAGCCCTATATGAGCTTCTTCTACGACGAATATTTCACCTCCGAGGGCTTTGCGGAGGGCTTCTCCGCCGACACCATCCGCACGGCGCTGGAAAAATTCCTGGCCGTCTACGACTTTGCCGACGATGCCGGCGTCTGGTTTGACAAGGTCAAGGCCGTCACCGCCGACATCGGCTTTGCCGCCGACATGAAGGAATACAAGGCCAATCCCGATGCCTATCCCGGCTCCGTGGCGGACGTCTCCGGCTTCCTGCGGGTGGCCGTCACCGGCAGAACCAACTCCCCCGACCTCTACACCGTCATGCAGCTTCTGGGCTATGAGCGCACCGTCCGGCGGATCCGGGCGGCCATGGAGGCCCTGTGATGCGCCGCATTGACATGACCAAAGACCCCCGGCGGAAGCAGTTTGAGTATTTCCGCACCTTTCCCAACCCCTACGCGTCCATGACCGTCAACTGCGACATCACCCACCTGCGGCAGACGGTTCTGGAAAACGGCTGGCCCTTTTTCCTGACGGTGCTCTACTGCGCCGTCAACGCCGCCAATGCCGTGCCGGAGCTGCGCAGGCGGATCGTGGACGGCGGGGTGGTGGAGTATGAGAACTGCATCAGCTCCCATACTGTGGCCCTGCCGGACGAGACCTACTGCTACTGTGAGATGGACTGCTCCGGGCCTTTCGAGCGATTTCTGCCCCGCGCTCAGGCTGCGGTGGAGCAGGCAAAACAGGAACAAAAACTGGAGGACGGCGAGGATGCGGCCCGGCTGTTTTTCATCTCCAGCATCCCCTGGGTCAGCTTCACCTCCCTCTGCCTGCCCGTTCCCGACCCGCCCGACAGCAACGTCCGCATCACCTTCGGCAGGTTTTTCACCCAGGGGGAGCGGACCCTGCTGCCCGTCTGCCTGACGGTCCACCACGCTCTGGCCGACGGCATCCACATGGGGAAGTTTTTCACCGGCTTTGAGCAGCGCTGCAGGGAAATTTGAGCTTATGATGAAACAAGCTGCCCCATGGGGCAGCTTGTTTGACTAAAAGCTAAGGACTAAGGACTAAGGTGTCTGCTTCGCAGACGAAACAAAAAACCACAGGAGG
>CALZCW010000197.1 GCA_945635805.1 uncultured Clostridia bacterium | reverse complement strand
AGGTGCAGATCCGCACCTGGGAGATGCACGAAACGGCGGAATACGGCATCGCCGCCCACTGGAAGTACAAGCAGGGCATCGAAGGCGGCAACGAGAAGGACTTTGAATGGGTGCGCCGCCTGCTGGAGAGCCAGCAGGAGGAAAATGACGCCGAGGACTATATCCAGTCGCTGAAGGTGGATATGTTCGACGACGAGGTCTTTGTCTTTACCCCCAAGGGCAAGGTCATGTCCCTGCCGGCAGGCTCCACCCCCATCGACTTCGCCTACGCCATCCATTCCGGCGTCGGCAACGCCATGGTCGGTGCCAAGGTCAACAACCGCATCGCCAGCTTTGACCAGCCCCTTGCCAACGGCGACATCGTGGAGATTCTGACCTCCAAATCCGCCAAGGGCCCCAGCCGCGACTGGCTGAAGATCTGCAACAGCAACCAGGCCCGCACCAAGATCAAGCAGTGGTTTAAAAAGGAAAAGCGGGAGGAGAACGTGGCTCACGGCAAGGCCAGCTTTGAAGGCGAGCTGCGCCGTTCGGGCATCAGTCCCTCCGTTTTGCAGGATGCGGAGCTGCTGCCGGTGCTGCTGAAAAAGCTGTCCTTTGAGAGCCTGGACGATATGTATGCCGCCATTGGCTACGGCGGTCTGACGGCGGTGAAGGCCTTCGGGCGCATCCGCGAGGAGCTGACCAGGGCCAACCGTCAGAAGGAGGCCCCCAAGCCCCCGGAGCAGCAGCCGGTAAAGGTCAGCCGCCACAAGGATTCCGGCGTGGTGGTGGAGGACATCGACTCCTGCATGATCAAATTCTCCCGCTGCTGTACGCCGGTGCCGGGTGACGACATCATCGGCTTCATCACCAAGGGCTACGGTGTTTCCATCCACCGCAGAGACTGCAAAAACGTCAATCTGAACGACCCCAAGCAGGCGGGCCGCTGGATCAGCGTCGCCTGGAGCGCCTCTGAGGAAAAGCCCTTCTCCACCACCTTTGAGATCGACTCCATCGACCGCGACGGCATCTGGCTGGACATCGCAACGGCCCTCACCGCCTCCAAGGTCAAGGTGACGGAGATCTCCGCCCGGGAGATGCCCGCCGGCAAGGCCCGGACCATCGCAACCTTCGAGGTCAAAAACGTGGCGGAGCTGGAGGCCATCCGCAGCCGCATCCGCAGCATCGACGGCGTCGTGGACGTGCGCCGGGGGCAGAACTGATGCGGGCCGTCGTGACCCGCGTGAAGAGCGCGTCGGTGGAAATTGACGGCAAAGTGACCGGGCGGATCGGAACGGGCTTTCTGATCCTGCTGGGCATTGCGCCGGAGGATACCGCCGGAGATTGCAAAAAACTGGCGGAAAAGGCCCTGGGCCTGCGGATCTTCTGCGACGAAAACGATAAAATGAACCGGGATCTAAAGGCGGTGGGCGGACAGGTGCTGGTGGTAAGCCAGTTCACCCTCTTTGCCGACTGCAAAAAGGGTAAGCGCCCCAGCTTTATCGGCGCCGCCGGTCCGGAGACCGCCATCCCCCTGTATGAGCTGTTTTTGCAGGAGTGCCGTGACCGGGGCTTTGTGCCCGAGCACGGGACCTTCGGCGCGGATATGCTGGTGGCCTCGGAAAACGACGGCCCCGTGACCATCCTTCTGGACACAGAAGAATGGAAACGTTGACAAAGGAGGCACCTATGAAGCTTCGGATGCTGACCCTCGGCGATTATCAGACCAACTGCTATCTGGTGTCGGACGGCGCGGGAAACACCGCCGTCATCGACCCGGGCTATGAGCCGCAGACCATTCTGGCCCGTCTGCAGGCGGAACATCTGCATCCCTGCGCCATTTTGCTGACCCACGGGCATTTTGACCATGTGGGCGGCGTTAAGGCTCTGGCGGAGGCGGCCCATCTGCCGGTCTGGCTCAACGAAAAGGAGCTGACCCTGCCGCCCTCCCTCACCGACGGCCCTCTGTATTACACCGACAGCTACGGCGAGGGTGATACCGTCCGGGTGGGCGAATTGGAATTTTCCGTCCTGGAAACGCCGGGCCACACCCCCGGCTCCGTCTGCCTGCGGTGCTCAGACGTGCTGTTTTCCGGCGACACCCTGTTTGCAGGCTCCTGTGGCCGGACCGATTTTCCCGGCGGCAGCGAGGCGGAGATGAAGGCCAGCCTGCACCGTCTGTCGCAGCTCTCCGGCCCCCTGACCGTCTGCCCCGGCCACGGCCCTACCACGACCCTGGTGCGGGAACACGTCTACAATCCCTATTTTAGATAAGGGAACACGGTTGTATTCTCAACCATTCATTGGCTAAGGACTAAGGGTGAATAGCTGAGGTGTCTGCTTCGCAGACAGATTCAAATGTGCGGCACGCCCAGTGGTCGTGCCCTACGACGCCAAAAGCACCTGCATCCGTAGGGCACGACGACTCTGTCGTGCCATCCGCGTAAGCGGAAAACGGTATCACAGAACAAAGCTGTGCACAATCGGTGGTGCCTGCCAGGGCGGACAGAGTCGTCCGCCCCTACGAACTGTTTTACGAGAATGCGTTC
>CALZCW010000196.1 GCA_945635805.1 uncultured Clostridia bacterium | reverse complement strand
AAATCAACAGCAAAAAACCGGGCTGCGGAGAATTGCTCCGCAGCCCGGTGCTGTTGTGTTTTTACTTTTGTCCGTCCGTGTGCTTATACTTCCACATACTTCTGAACAAAGCGGGTAATAATGGTGGCAAACTGGGCACGAGTGGCGTTGCCGTTGGGAACAACTCTGCCGTCCATGCCGTTCATGATGCCCTCGCAGACGAACCAGGTGATCTCGTCTTCTGCCCAATCGGCGACAGTGCTGCCGTCAAGGAAGGCGTTGAGGTTGCCGCTGGTGTTGGGCTTGGTCCCCATAACCTTCTCGGCATATCTTGCCAGCATAACAGCCATTTCCTGACGGGTGATCTCGGCGTTGGGACGGAAGGTGCCGTCCTCATAGCCCTCGACCACGCCGACAGCGGAAGCCCAGCTGACAGCTTCCGCATACCAGGAAGTGGCCTCCACATCCTCGAAGTTCCGGCCGCCGGACAGCTTTTCCTCACCGGCCATGCGGTAGAGAACCATGGCCACCATGGCGCGGGTCAGGGTTGCTTCGGGATCAAAGGTGGAGTGAGAAGTACCCTGCATCAGCGCGCGGTCAGCAGCGAATATGACATACTCATAGAACCAGTCGTCAGCATCCACATCGGTGAAGAGGTGCTCGCTGTAGATCTGCTCGTCCAAGATCTTGATCTCGCTGCGGTCACGGACACGCAGACGGGAGAAGATGGCGCTGGTAGCAGAGGTTTCATCCACATCGCGGGAACCGATGCCCACGCCGGAGACCATCATGCCCACCTTCAGCTTGTCGAGGCCCTTGTAGTTCTTCATGATATAGCCGTTGATGAACAGACATGCCTCGCCGGCTGCGTCGCGGACGTAAATCTTGTCAATGACGCCCTCGGTCTTGTGGATACTGGTGACGATACCCTTGACCTTGAGCAGGTTGCCAATGGAGGAATCGGCCATTGCAGTGGCGCAGTCCACTTCCTTCGGAGTGATCTTGTAGATGCTGTCAGAGATGACCTCGCAGTAGCCGTTGTAGTCAGTGCTGAGGTTCAGCTCGACTTCGCCGCAGTAGTAGGTTACGCCGCCGTGGGCACGGACGTTCATGCCGATGGCATAGTTGCCGGCCACAGGGAATGCGTTGATGCCGTTGCCCTTCTTGTCCTGGATGTAGATGCAGTCGAAGAAGGCGGTATCCTGGTCGTAAGCGGAGGCGTTGGAGGTAACATAGCCTTCGATGGTGTACTCGTCTCCGGTCTCCGTTGCGGGTTTGGTGATCTTCTTCACAGTGGAGATGGGGGTAATGGTCTCAGCCACGCCATCGTCGGTCAGCTCACGAAGGATGTTGCGAACAATGAACTTGTTGACATAGTCCGTGTCGTCCTTGATGTCGTAGTTTGAGAAGAAGGTGCAGCCGGAAGTGACCAGCCAGCCGCCACCGGACAGTTCCTCATAGGTCATGATGTTGACATTGCCCATTTCCGCGGTGATGGTATCGCCGGAGTACTGGGGCACATAGGAGGAACCGGTAAAGTCCTTGGTGTAGCTGGCGCCCCAGGTGGACTGATAGCCCTTGACCAGGACGGTCACCTTATCCTCTGCGCCGGAATTGATGAGGATGGGCGCGGCGTTATAGAGCTGGAAGCCGGTAGAGTTGCTGGTGGACGGGGTAGTACCGTAAGCGTTGGAGGAGGTGTAGGCCGCCTTGACAAAGCGGTGCTCCATGTTGAAGTTCTCCTTGGAGGAGAAGTAGATACGGTATGCCTCGTTGGCGTTGAGATCGTTTTCAACGATAATGCCGTCGGCAGCGCGGACGTTGGCACCGACTGCCTCCAGGATGCTGTTGGTCAGGTTTGCGCAGTTGAGCTCGCCGGTGGGGCTCTTACGGTCGGACTTGGTGCAGACGATCAGGTTGCCGCCCCTTTCCGCGTAGGTCTTGATGGCTTTCAGTTCGTCCGCCGTATAGGCACTGGGCTTCAGATTGCCGGTGTCGAAGGGAACGGTCAGGACGACCATGCGGTACTGCTTCAGGTTGTCATAGGTGAACTCACCCTTCTGGATGAACTCCGCCATGACACCGTTGTCGGCGCAGTACTGGATGAAGTTGCCCATGTTGTCGGAGTAGCCGCCGGAAACATAGAAGTTGCCGTGGCCGTAGTCCACGCCGACCTTGACCAGCTCCTCGGCCTTATAGACCTTTTGCTCCATGGTGGCCTGGCACTTGAATTCCTTGTCGTTGTAGACGCCATAGAAGATGACCTTGATCTTCTGGTTGCCGGAAACGGTACGGGTGTAGTTGAACTCGACGGTCTTGGACTCACCGGCAGCGATGGTGCACTTTTCCTCGAGGGTCTTGATAGCGGTTTCCTTACCCGTGGAGTCCACCAGGTAGAAAACGATCTTGTTCAGCTCGTAGTCATTGTCCGCAGCGTTGTCCACGCTGGCGGTGATGGTTTCCTGGCTGCCGACGACGCTCAGAGCGGCGTCAGTATCGATGTCGGCGGTGATGGGAGTCGCAATGCCGACCCAGACAGGAGCGGTGACCG
>CALZCW010000195.1 GCA_945635805.1 uncultured Clostridia bacterium | reverse complement strand
GCAAAGTCGGCGTAGGTGTCCAGGGCGGCAAGGCCCACCAACTCTTCGGCGCTGTCGGTGTGGTAGGGCATTGCGCGGACGGCGGCGCGGAACAGGGAAATCACGTTCTGCCGGTACCGTTCAAAGCCCTCGTCGTTCATCTCGGCGTAGACCTCCTCGGCAGTCAGAATGTCGCCCGCTGCCAGGGCATCCCGGACGGTGCGATAGCTGTGGGCGCCGCTGAGCAGCTTCATGGCTTCGGAGGACTTTTCCGACATGGAAAGTCCCACCGCCAGTTGATAACAGACCTCGCTGTTCTCCCGCAGCCACTGCTCCGGCTGGGCAGCGACCCAGTCCTCCAGGGCATCCTTTGCCGCGCTGCCGCCCAGACGGCGGTAGACACCGCAGGAATCGTCCAGCAGTTCCAGGGCCTCCGTGTCCCTGCCGCCGGAGATGGCGTCGGCGATTTTGGCAGTGTTGTGCCGCGCCAGCAGGGTGACTGTGACGCAGACCAGCACCACCAGCACGGTCAGCGCCGCCAGAATCAGCGCAATGCGGTTGGCCTTGGTCTTGGTATTTTTTTCAAACCGTCCGTGTTTCATAGGCACTCTCCAAAGGGAATGACCCGGGGCGTCAGTGGCAGCGCACCGTCCCGGAAGCCGTAGCTTTCAAACAAGCGCCGGGCGGCGGGACTTTCCACCGTCTCCGGCAGCCGCAGGACCCGCTTCCCTGCCTCCCGGGAAAGACTGACAGCCTCGCCCAGAAGCTGGGCGGACAGTCCGATGCCCCGGTGGGCCGGAAGCAGGGCAAGATAGTCCAGACGGGCCGTTTCCGGCTCGTCCGTATGCAGCAGCAGTGCGCCGGAGGGCCGGTCGGACAGCATGGAAATGCGGACAATGCCGCCGCTCCCCTCCGGCAGGCCCAACCGCTTCAGAAGCGGCTCGTCACCGGCTTGTGCGTCGCGGTACCACATATTGAAATCCCGGTGGTCGCCGCCGCGCCACCACTGCTGTCTGCCCAGAGTGGAGATCTCCGGGGGCAGATGAGAGCCGTCGTTGAGATATTCCAGGCGGAAACCCCCGCCGTCCCAAAGGAGCTTGGTGACGGCGGTGTTTTCACTGTGGCCCAGGTCCTCCTTTTCCGGGAAAAAGAGCCGCTGCATGGCGCCGCGCATGACCATGCCGTGGGAGAAGATCGCCGCGCAGCCGCCCTCGTGACGGCGCGCTACCTCCTCCAGGGCCTGCAAAAAGCGGCCGGTGTAGACGGGAAAGGTCTCGCTTTCCTCCACAGACCACTCCTTCGGCCGGTGGGAAAAGGCATAGTTGCGCTCCGGGTCCACATGGTCGAGATAGCCGAAAGGAAGATTTTCCCACACGCCGCAGTGCATCTCCCGGAAGCGCGGCTCCGGGTGAAGCTCCAGCCCCTTGGGGACGCAGATGGCCTGGGCCGTCGTGCGGGTGCGGGTCAGGTCGCTGGCGTAGACCGCGTCGACGGCCACGCCGTCAAACCGTTTGGCCAGAGCGGCAATCTGCTTCATGCCGTTGGGGGTGATAAAGGAATCGTATTGGCCCTGCAGGCGGCGGAAGACATTGCCCTCCGCTTCCGCATGGCGGATGAGATAAAGCGTTGTCATAGGATCACCACATATTTGCCGATGTCGGCTTTCATTTTCAGGGCGGCCTCCTCGGCGCAGTCCAGATAGTTTTCGCCGTCGCCGCCGTCCTTCTGCCAGGCGCAGATGATGCTTCTCGACGCGGAGACAATAGCGCCGTGGCCGAAGCGGTCAAAGGCGAACTGGACGTTTTTCGCCGTACCGCCCTGGGCGCCGTAGCCCGGCACCACGAAGAACAGCCGGTCGTATTTCTCCCGCAGGAGCTTCATGGTCTGGGGGAAGGTAGCGCCCACCACGGCGCCGATCTCGCTGTAGCCGTTTTTGCCGAACAGGTCCGAGCCCCAGCGCATGGCAAGGTCAGCCATGGCGGTGTAGACCACCCGGTCGCCGGAGAGCAGGTCCTGCACCTCCCGGGAGGATTTGTTGGAGGTTTTCAGCAGAATGAACACATTTTTGCCGTCGTGCTTGCAGTAGGGCAAAAAGGGCTTGATGCCGTCGCTGCCCAGGTAGCCGTTGACGGTCAGGCCGTCGCAATCGTAGAGCTGATAGGCCGTTTCGCCCACGGAAACGGAGCCGAAGACGGCCTGGGCGTAGATCTCCGCCACGCTGCCCACGTCGCCGCGCATGGAGTCCATGAGGACGTAGTAGCCCAGCTCCTTGGCGTATTTGGAGATACGCTGCATCTGGTTTATGCCGTCGGCACCCAGCGCCTCAAAGCAGGCGCTCTGGAGCTTCACCGCCGGAACGATGGGGCTGAGCCTGTCCAGCAGCTCCGTGCAGAAGCGGTAGTAGGCCTCCGCCGCGCCGCGCAGGGTCTGACCGTATTCGTCGAAGGCGTCGCGGACGATGTGGCGGGGCAGGATGGGCAGATAGGGGTCCAGACCCACCATGATGGGGCTTTTCAGCTTGCGGATCCGTTCCTGTAAAACGTCGATGGACATAGTGCAAACCCTCCC
>CALZCW010000194.1 GCA_945635805.1 uncultured Clostridia bacterium | reverse complement strand
AAAAAACTCAACTGTCAAAATGTTTTTCACAGCGGGCAGAAGAAAATTTTGCCTTATTGGAAAAAGAAGCGTCGTAGACATTCAGCTCTTGATAGACCTGAGTAACCGGGTCTATACACTCAAAAAAGCATACCGTATAGAGGCGGATCCAAGAGCAAATGTGTAAACCATGTTGTTGCACAATCAGTAAACCATGTTGCTCTTGACATGATAGCCGCCCCTACGATAATGGGGTTGCTGCAACGGGTAGTGGGTGGTTGGGTCTGCGGGCAAGGTACCCGGATCACTTCATTCCAAAGAAACGAATAATTCTTGCGAAATTTGTGATATTTCCTATTGACAGACGCATAGGACAGTGCTATAATTCAACCATAGTTGAGCAAATGTTCAAGTGTTCAAACGTTGAAATGAACACGCTCTAATAATGACAGGAGCAAGGAGGAAGCAGCATGGACGAGCAAAAGGATTCCCTGTGTGAGTTGGATGAGGAAGCTCTGTTTGAAATGGCGGAGCTGTTCAAGGTCTTCGGCGATTCCACCCGCATCCGTATTCTGTACGCCATGTTCGACAAGGAGCGGAATGTCAGCGACCTGTGCGAGGAGCTGGGCATGAGCATTTCCGCCGTGTCCCATCAGCTTCGGCTGCTGAAGCAGTCCAAGCTGGTCCGTTACCGCCGGGAGGGCAGAATGGCTTATTATATGCTGGCCGACGACCATGTGAAAACCATCATCGGCATGGCAAAAGAACATATTGAGGAGTGAGAGATATGAAAAAGGTATATCGTTTGCGGGATCTGGACTGCGCCAACTGCGCGGCAAAAATGGAAAACGCCATCAACAAGCTGCCCCAGGTTGAGAGCGCCGTGGTCAGCTTCCTGACGCAGAAAATGACCGTCACCTACGCCGAGGGCGTGGACGAGGCCGAAGCGCTGCAGCAGATCAAAAAGTGCATCCGCAAGGTGGAGCCGGACTGCGAGGTGCTGGCATGACCCACAGGCAGAAACGGCTGCTGCTGCGCATTGTGTTGGGCGCGGCGCTTTTTGCCGCCGGACTGTTCCTGGACGGCTGGTGGCAGGCGGGCTTTATGATGGGCGCGTGGCTGGTGAGCGGCTACGATATTCTGTGGTCTGCCCTGCGCAACATCCTGCGGGGACAGATCTTTGACGAAAAATTCCTTATGGCCCTGGCAACGGTCTGCGCTCTTGCCATGCAGGATTGGAAAGAGGCCGCGGCGGTCATGCTGTTTTTCCAGGTGGGAGAGCTGTTTGAGCAGATCGCGGTGGAGCGGTCCCGCCGCTCCGTTTCCTGCCTGATGGATCTGCGCCCTGACTTTGCCGTGGTCCTGCGTGACGGCGAGGAGGTCACCACGCTGCCGGAGGAGGTGGCCGTGGGGGACATCCTGCTGGTACGGCCCGGGGAACGGATCCCTGTGGACGGCGTGATCGTGGAGGGGGAAACCTCCCTGGATACCTCCAAGATTACCGGCGAATCCATGCCGGCAGACGTGGGCGCGGGAATGCAGGTGATCTCCGGCAGCGTGAACCTGAGCGGTGTGCTGAAGATCCGCGCCGAGAGCGCCTACGAGCAGTCCACCGTGGCGCGTATCCTGACCCTGGTGGAGACTGCCGCCGAGAAGAAGGCCAACGCGGAACGGCTGATCACCAAGTTCGCCCGCTATTACACCCCGTCGGTCATCGGCGCGGCAGTGCTGCTGGCGGCAATCCCGCCGCTCCTTTTCCATCAGCCCTTTACCGAATGGCTGACGAGAGCGCTGACCTTCCTGGTCATCTCCTGCCCGTGCGCGCTGGTCATCTCCGTGCCGCTGAGCTTCTTCTCCGGCATGGGTGCTGCGGCAAAGCTGGGCGTAGTGATCAAGGGCGGCGTGGTGCTGGAGCAGTTGGCCAAGACCTCTGCCATGGTCTTTGACAAGACGGGCACCCTGACTGAGGGCAACTTCTCTGTCCAGGCCATCGACTGCGCCAGAGGCAGCGAGACGGAGCTGCTGCGCATAGCGGCCCTTTGTGAACAGTATTCCAATCATCCTCTTGCCAGGGCGGTCCGCGCGGCCTATCCTGCGGCTTCCGGGGAAGCGGAGGCGGTCCGGGAGATCCCCGGCCACGGCATCACCGCTACCATCGACGGAAAGCACGCGGCGGTGGGTAATGAAAAGCTGATGGCCTCCCTCGGCATCACGCCGCCGAAAAAGCAGCGGGTGGGGACGGTGCTCTATGTGGCTCTGGAGGGTCAGTATCTGGGCACTGTCACCGTGGCGGACACGGTGAGAAGCAATGCTGCCGAGACTCTGCAGGCTCTGCACGAAAGCGGTGTGGAAAAGACCGTCATGCTGACGGGGGACAACGAAACGGCGGCGGCCCACTATGCCAAGCTCTGCGGCGTGACGGAGTACCACGCAGGGTTGCTGCCTCAGGATAAGGTGACCCATCTGGAACAGATGCTGGCGGCCCGGAGTGAAAAGCAGACCGTTGCCTTTGTCGGCGACGGCGTCAACGACGCGCCGGTCCTGACGGCGGCGGATGTGGGCATCGCCATGGGCGGCGT
>CALZCW010000193.1 GCA_945635805.1 uncultured Clostridia bacterium | reverse complement strand
GTGAAATTCGCCATTCTGGAGACCAACGGACAGCTTTCCACCCTGCTCTATGCCAAGGATCAGCCGGCCAGCGCCAGAGATGCCGGGCAGAAGGTACAGGAGGTGGAGCTGCCCATCACCGTCATCTCTGACGGCAAGCTGCTCAGCACCAACCTGGCAAAGACGGGAAAGGACGAAAACTGGGTCAACGCGGAACTGCGCAAGCGCAACTGTACGCAGAAGGATACGCTGCTTTTAACCGTGGACAGCGCCGGAAAGGTCTATTTTGTCCGCAAAAAGGAGCAAAATTAGGGTGTTCTTGCGTGCAAACCGGAATTCAAACGCGCATTTGGGCTTGACCCGGATGCGCGTTTCCGTTATAATGACGGTGTCGCGGGCCGGGGAAAGCTGCTTTCCCGATGCTTTCAGCCCGCAGAGGCAAACAATGAATACATTTGAAACCGATTCCCGGTACGTTGCCCACACCTATAACCGATTCCCGCTGGAATATGTCAGCGGAAAAGGCTCCCTGATTGAGGGCAGCGACGGAAAACAGTACATTGACCTGGGCAGCGGCATTGCCGTCAACTGCTTCGGCCTCAACGACGAGCCGTGGAAGGCTGCGGTGACCGAGCAGCTCGGAAAATTCCAGCATTGCTCCAATCTCTACTATGCCGCCCCCGTGGCGCAGCTTGCCCAGATGCTCTGCCAGCGCACAGGTATGGAGCGGGTGTTTTTCGCCAACTCCGGCGCCGAGGCCAACGAGTGCGCCATCAAGGTGGCGCGCAAATGGGCCGCGGAGCACAAGGGCCCGGAGTATTACAATATCGTCACGCTGCATAAGAGCTTCCACGGGCGCACCCTTGCCACCCTGGCGGCAACGGGTCAGGAGAAATACCATAAGGACTATCGCCCGCTGCCGGAGGGCTTCCTCTATGCCGAGGTGGGCGACAAAGCCGGCCTGGAAGAACTGGTGACGCAGAACAAATGCGCCGCGATCCTCTTTGAGTGCGTCCAGGGTGAGGGCGGCGTCATGCCCATCGGACAGGACTTTGCCGACACCCTGCGGGAGGTGGCCGGGAAGCACGATCTGCTTTTGATGTGCGACGAGGTACAGTTGGGCAACGGCCGCAGCGGGCAGCTCTACGGCTATATGAACTACGGTCTGCAGCCCGATGTGGTCACCACGGCAAAGGGCCTGGGCGGCGGACTTCCCATCGGCGCTGCCATTTTGGGCAAGCGGGTCGCCGACGTGCTGCAGCCCGGCGACCACGGCTCCACCTTCGGCGGCAATCCCGTCAGTTGTGCCGGCGGCGTCAATATACTGAGCCGCCTTGACGAAACGCTTCTGGCCGGCGTGCGGGAACGTTCGTCCTATATCGTGGAAGCCCTGCGCGGCGCGAAAGGCATCACTGCCGTCAACGGCATGGGCCTGATGCTGGGACTGGAGATCCAAAAGCCCGCCCGCGAATTTGCGGAGCTTGCCCTGCAAAAGGGTGTCCTGGTCACCATCGCCAAGGACAACATCCGACTGCTTCCCGCTCTGAATATCCCCATGGATTTATTACAACAAGCCGTGACCGTTCTGAAGGAATGTGCGGCGGAATAGGAGAAAACGATGAATCTGAAAGGTAAAAATTTTCTGACCCTGCTGGACTTCACCCCCGAGGAGATCACCGGCCTGCTGGACCTGGCCGCCGAGCTCAAGGCCAAAAAGAAGGCGGGCATCGCCCACGATACCCTCAAGGGGAAGTCCATTGCCCTGATCTTTGAAAAGACCTCGACCCGCACCCGCTGCTCCTTTGAGGTGGCCGCCTACGATCTGGGCATGCATGTGACCTATCTGGACCCCACCGGCTCCCAAATCGGCAAAAAGGAGTCCATCGCCGACACTGCACGGGTCCTGGGCAGGCTCTATGACGGCATTGAGTACCGGGGCTTCGGACAGGAGATCGTGGAGGAGCTGGCAAAACACGCCGGTGTGCCCGTCTGGAACGGCCTGACCAACGAATACCATCCTACCCAGATCCTGGCGGATATGCTGACCATCCGGGAGCATTTCGGCTCCCTGGCTGGAAGAAAGCTGGTGTTCATGGGCGACTGCCGTTACAACATGGCAAACTCTCTGATGATCGGCTGCGCCAAGCTGGGCCTGCACTTTGTCGCCTGCGGCCCGGAGGGTTATTTCCCCAACCCCGAACTGGTGGCCCGCTGTGAGAAGATCGCCGCCCAGACCGGCGGCTCCGTGACCCTGGAAACTGACCCCATGCAGGCGACAAAAAACGCCGATGTGATCTACACCGACGTGTGGGTCTCCATGGGTGAACCGATGGAGGCCTGGGAGGAGCGCATTTCCAAAATGCTGCCCTATCAGGTGACGAAAAAGGTGATGGAGAACGCGGGAGAAAGCGCGGTGTTCATGCACTGCCTGCCTGCCTTCCACGACCTCAACACCGGTATCGGCAGGCAGATCGGCGAACGCTTCCAGCTTGACGCGCTGGAGGTCACCGACGAGGTCTTCGAGAGTAAGCAGTCCATCGTCTTTGACGAGGCGGAAAACCGGATGCACACCATCAAGGCCGT
>CALZCW010000192.1 GCA_945635805.1 uncultured Clostridia bacterium | reverse complement strand
CATTCATGGCTGTTCCGAAGTGTAAGGTTTCCAAGGCGAGACGGGATAAGAGACGTAGCTCTCATTGGAAGCTCTCCGTGCCCGGCGTCGTTGCCTGCCCCAAGTGTGGCGAGCCCCGCCTGCCCCACAGAGCTTGCAAGAATTGCGGTACCTACAATGGCCGCGAGGTTCTTCCTGCCGCTGAGGCGAAATGATCCGCAAATGAATGGAAAGATGAGGAAGGTTTGCCCTTCCTCTTTCTTTTTATACTTGATGGGAGGTAACAAATGGAAATACGAAGGGCAAATAACTCCGACCTGCCGGACCTGCACCGCTTGCTGCGGCAGGTGCTGGAGGTACATCACGCGGGACGGCCCGATCTCTTCCGCAGCGGGACAGAAAAATATACGGACGGGGAGCTGCGGGCCATTCTTTGCGACGAGACGCGCCCGGTCTTTGTGGCCGTCCGGGAGGGCGCGGTCTGCGGCTACGCCTTTTGTATGTTCCGCCGCCTTCCCGCAGACAATATCCTGACGGATATAAAAACGCTTTACATCGACGACCTCTGCGTGGACGAAAAGGCCCGCGGTCAGGGCGTCGGCAGGGCGCTGTATGACTTCGTGCGCGGCTTTGCAAAGGAGCATGGCTGCTATAATCTGACCCTCAATGTCTGGGGCTGCAATGAAAATGCCCTGCGTTTTTATGAAGCCTGCGGCCTGAAGCCCCAGAAAATAGGAATGGAGACCATCCTGTGACCGTTTCTGCGGTTCATGGTTGAAATTCCCTGCGATTTGTGCAATAATAAACCGTAAGAAATTCTTGAAAGGAGGCGGGAATATGTCCAAGCCTCTGGTTGCCATCGTCGGCAGACCCAATGTGGGAAAATCCATGCTCTTTAATAAGCTGACCGGCAGACGTACCGCCATTGTGGAGGACACGCCCGGCGTGACCCGCGACCGTATCTACGGCGACTGCGATTGGAACGGGCGGGAGTTTGAGATTGTCGATACCGGCGGCATCGAGCCGAACACCGACAGCGAAATGCTGAAATTCATGCGCCGTCAGGCGGAGATCGCTATTGAGACAGCGGATGTCATCGTTATGGTGACAGACGTAAAGACCGGCGTGACGGCGGCGGATATGGATGTGGCAAACATGCTCCTGCGGAGCAAAAAGCCGGTCTGCCTGGCGGTCAACAAGTGTGACAGCGTGGGCGCCACCAATCCCGACGTTTACGAATTCTATATGCTGGGTCTGGGCGACCCCATTGAGACCTCCGCCGTCCACGGCCACGGCACCGGCGACCTGCTGGACTGGTGCGTGGCCCATTTCCCCGAGGAAACCCAGGAGGAGCCGGAGGGCGAGGTCATCAACGTGGCCATCGTCGGAAAGCCCAATGTAGGCAAATCCAGCCTGCTCAATAAGATCCTTGGAGAGGAACGGGTCATCGTTTCCAACGTGGCCGGGACCACCCGGGACGCCATCGACAGCTATTTTGAAAACGAGTTCGGCAAATACCGCTTTATCGACACGGCGGGCATGCGCCGCAAGTCCAAGGTGGACGACGCTATCGAGAAATACTCCAATATGCGCTCCATCGCAGCTATCGACCGGGCGGACGTGTGCCTGATCCTCATCGACGCCAACGAGGGCGTGACGGAGCAGGATACGAAGATCGCCGGTCTTGCCCATGAGGCGGGAAAGGCCTGCATCATCGTGGTCAACAAATGGGACATGGTGGAAAAAGAGACCAACACCATGAACGACATGACGGCGAAGATCCGGCAGGACCTGAGTTATATGACCTATGCGCCCATTCTGTTTATCTCGGCGCTGACGGGGCAGCGGGTGGGAAAGCTCTATGAGCTCATCAACTACGTCGCCAACCAGGCGGCCATGCGCGTGACCACCGGTATGCTCAACAACGTGCTGGAGGATGCCACCGCCCGGGTGCAGCCGCCTACGGACAAGGGACGCCGCCTGAAGATCTACTATATGACCCAGGTGGGTGTCAAGCCACCCCATTTCGTCATCTTCTGCAACGACGCCCGCCTGTTCCACTTCTCCTACCAGCGCTATCTGGAGAATCAGATCCGCGCCGCTTTCGGGCTGGAGGGAACGCCGGTGCGCATCACCATCCGTCAGAAAGGAGACAAGGAGGAATGAGCCTGTGGTGGAAGATCGCGCTGTGTGTCATCGCCTGTTATTTGCTCGGCAGCGTAAACGGCGCGATCATTGTCTCGAAGCTGCGGATGCATGAGGATGTCCGCGAAAAGGGCAGCGGCAACGCCGGACTGACCAATTTCCTGCGCAGTTACGGCGGCTGGCTGACGCTGCTGGTTGTCGTCATCGACATGGGAAAGGTCGTGGCGGGCTGCCTGCTTACGCAGTATTTTTTGAAGGAGATTGATCCGCCCCTCGCGCGAATGATCGCGGGCGTGGCGGTGCAGGTAGGGCATATTTTCCCTGTATTCTTCGGCTTCCACGGCGGAAAGGGTGTGCTTTGTACGGGCACCCTTGCCATTGTGATGAACTGGAAAATTTCGGTAATTGCCTTTGCACTATTTTTGATTATTTTCTTTGCCACCCG
>CALZCW010000191.1 GCA_945635805.1 uncultured Clostridia bacterium | reverse complement strand
TTCTAACAAACTCAATCGCTTTTTTCTATTCTCTTGGTCTCACATCAATTGTATACCTACACATTTATCCGATCCATGTTTTTTTGATGGTTGACAAGCAGAAAACAATTTATTATAATATGTGCAAGATTTTTTAAGGGGTGTGATCGGCATGACGCAAACGGTGAATTCCCGCCGCTGCGCCATCGCTATGCCGTTTTTCGCCCCTTGATGCTACCATATCAAGGGGCAGTCGCTGCTGCGGCTGTCCCTTTTTGTTTTTATTATTACCTTAAGAGGTGTCATTATGAAAGAATTACATTCCGAAACCCTGTGCATCCAGGCCGGTTATACGCCGAAAAACGGAGAACCGCGCCAGATTCCCATCATTCAGAGTACTACCTTCCGCTATGAGACCGCCGACGCCATGGGGAGGCTCTTTGACCTGGAGGACAACGGCTATTTCTATTCCCGCCTGAGCAATCCCACCTGTGACGCCGTCGCGGCGAAAATCGCCGCCCTGGAGGGCGGAACCGCGGCAATGCTCACCGGCTCCGGCCAGGCCGCCAACTTCTTTGCCGTGTTCAATATCGCCGGCTGCGGCGACCATATCGTCTCCTCCGCCTCCATCTACGGCGGCACCTTCAACCTGTTTTCCGTCACCATGAAGCGCATGGGCATCGAGGTCACCTTCGTCGACCCCGACTGCACCGAGGAGGAGCTGAACGCCGCCTTCCGCCCCAACACCAAGGCGGTCTTCGGCGAGACCATCGCCAACCCCGCCCTGACGGTGCTGGACATTGAAAAATTTGCCCGCGCCGCCCACAGCCATGGCGTTCCCCTCATTGTGGACAATACCTTCGCCACACCCATTAACTGCCGTCCGCTTGAGTGGGGCGCGGATATCGTGACCCACTCCACCACAAAATACATGGACGGTCACGCGGCGGCCCTCGGCGGCTGCATCGTCGACGGCGGCAAGTTCGACTGGGCGCAGTATCCCGACAAATTCCCCGGCCTGTGTACCCCTGACGACAGCTACCACGGCGTGGTCTACGTCGAGCGCTTCGGCAAGGAGGGAGCCTTCATCACCAAGGCCACGGCCCAGCTCATGCGGGATTTCGGCTCCGTCGAGTCGCCGCAGAACGCTTTCTACACCAATCTGGGCCTGGAAAGCCTGCCCGTGCGGATGCGGCAGCACTGCCAGACGGCCCAGAAGGTCGCGGAATATCTGCAAAAGCATGAAAAAATCGCCTGGGTCAGCTATTGCGGCCTGCCCGGCGACAAATACTACGAGCGGGCAAAAAAGTATATGCCCAACGGCTCCTGCGGCGTGATTTCCTTCGGTGTCAAGGGTGGGCGCGAAGCCGCCGCCCGTTTTATGGAGCATCTGCAGCTTGCGGCCATTGAGACCCATGTAGCCGACGCACGCACCTGCTGCCTCCACCCCGCCGGCACGACCCACCGCCAGATGAACGATCAGGAGCTTGCTGCCGCAGGCGTATCGCCCGATCTGGTGCGCCTGAGCTGCGGCCTGGAGAACGCCGACGACCTGATCGCCGACATCGCCCAGGCTCTGGAGGCAGTATGATTAGGCGTTCTTCGGAAATTTTTCAAGCTGGGCAAAGCATATTTCGACGCCGATTACATGAACCTATATCATAAAATAACGCAAAGGAGCATTCCAAAATGCCCATCAAAATACCCAACGACCTGCCGGCGGCCGCGACTTTGCAGAGCGAAAACATCTTCGTCATGCCAGAGACCCGGGCCGTCACCCAGGATATCCGCCCTCTGGAGATTCTGATTCTCAATCTGATGCCCACAAAAATCGAGACGGAGACGCAATTTTCACGTCTGCTGGGTAACTCTCCCCTGCAGGTCCATCTGGAATTTCTCCACACCCGTTCCCATGTGGCAAAAAATGTCTCTGCGGAGCATTTGTTCACCTTCTACAAAACCTTTGACGAGATCCGCGACTGCCGCTACGACGGCATGGTCATCACCGGCGCGCCTGTCGAGCTGATGCCCTTTGAGGAGGTTGAATACTGGGACGAGCTGTGCAAGATCATGGAGTGGAGCAAGACCCATGTACACAGCTCCCTGCACATCTGCTGGGGCGCCCAGGCCGGACTTTACTACCACTACGGCATCCAGAAGCACCGCCTGCCCCAGAAGCTCTTCGGCGTCTTCCCCCATCGGGTGGAATACAAGAATCCCATTCTGCTGCGGGGCTTTGACGACGTTTTCATGGTTCCCCACTCCCGCCACACCACAGTCCTGCGGGAGGACATTGAGAAGGTCCCCGCGCTGAAGATCGCCGCCGGGTCCGAGGAAGCCGGCGTCTATGCCATTTTCACCGCCGGAGGTCACCAGGTCTTCCTGACGGGCCACGCCGAATACGACCCGAACACCCTGAAGCGGGAATATGAGCGTGACAAGGCCCTGGGGCTGCCCATTGCAGTTCCGAAAAACTATTTCCCCAACGATGACGACACTCAGTCGCCCATGGTCACCTGGCGCAGCCACGCCCACCTGCTCTTCTCCAACTGGCTGAATTACTTCGTCTATCAGACCACGCCCTTTGATTTTACCCGCTGATTTGCCTTTTT
>CALZCW010000190.1 GCA_945635805.1 uncultured Clostridia bacterium | reverse complement strand
ATGACGGCTTTGCCAAGACCGCCGAGGAAGAGGGCTTCCCGGAGCTGGCTGCCAAGTTCCGTCTGGTCGCCGCCATCGAAAAGCATCACGAGGAGCGCTACCGCGCCCTGCTGAAAAACGTAGAAATGGCAGAGGTCTTTGCCAAGAGCGAGGTCAAGGTTTGGGAGTGCCGCAACTGCGGCCATATCGTCGTCGGCACCAAGGCCCCGGAGATCTGCCCGACCTGCGCCCATCCCCAGTCCTACTTCGAAGTCCACGCAGAAAACTACTGATTCATTCTTTGGGTCCTTCCTTTTCCGTTACAGGAAGAGGAAGGGCCCGTTGTTTTTTTGTAACTCTTTTGCAGGGAAATTTTCTTGCAAAAATGGGTTTTGTTGGCCTTCCTCAAAAACCCATAGTTGACAGTAATGATAATTTTTTCGGCTCTGCGCAAAAGTTATAAACAGTTTGCACAGGTTTTTGCACAAGCTGTATTTCCTGTTTTTGCAGGTCTTTTTCCCATTCGTCCGTTTTTGTACATCGGGTGAAAACGGATTTCTTTCACAATCGAAAGTTTATATTTGGTTTACATAATCACATTATTTCGTCAGAATCACAAGCAACTTTTTCGGCAAAAAAATGCAGGATGCGACAAAGCACCCTGCATTTTGATTTCTTTCTACAAAGTTTCGCCCTCCATGGATTTTGTGGCGTAGGCGTTGAGGGTCTGATCGGCCAGATTTCCCGCCAGGTATTCGTAGTAGCCCTGGGCGCCGATCATGGCCGCGTTGTCCCCGCAGAGGGACAGAGGCGGCATACAGAGCCGGACGTTCCGTTTTTTGCACAGGCGGTCCAGGTCAGCCCGGATACGGCTGTTGGCCGCCACGCCGCCGGCTACCGCCAAAACGCGTCTGCCGGTCTGCTCCAACGCCGTCTCCGTCCGGGGCAGCAGCATTTCGCTGACCGCCCGGGAGAAGCTGGCACACAGGTCGGCGACCTCCACTTCCCCGCCCTTTTGTCTGGTGTTGTGGATCAGATTCACCGCCGCCGTTTTCAGTCCCGAAAAGGACATATCCAGCGGATTTCCCGACAGCTTGGTATGGGGCATGGGATAGCGGGTTTCGTCGCCGGACTGGGCGGCCTTGTCCAGGGCAGCGCCGCCGGGATAAGGCATTCCAAGGACCCGCGCCACCTTATCAAAGCACTCTCCCGCCGCGTCATCCCGGGTGGAGCCGAGAATCTCCATATCGGTATAGTCCTTCACGTCCACCAGCATGGTGTGGCCGCCGGAGACCACCAGGCACAAAAAGGGCGGCTCCAGGTCGGGATAGGCAATGTAATTGGCGGCAATATGTCCGCGGATGTGGTGGACGGGAATGAGCGGCACATTCAGCGCCATGGCCGCCGCCTTGGCAAAGTTCACCCCCACCAGCAGCGCGCCGATCAGCCCGGGGGCGTAGGTCACCGCCACGGCATCGATCTCCGCCCGGCTGACGTTGGCCTTTTCCAGCGCCTGCTCCGCCAGACCGTAGATGGCCTCAATGTGCTTTCTCGACGCGATCTCCGGCACCACGCCGCCGTAGATCCGGTGCAGCGGCACCTGGGAGGCAATGCAATCCGTCAACACCTGCCGTCCGTCCTGCACCAGGGCGACGGCGGTCTCATCACAGGAGGATTCCACCGAAAGTATCAGCATATTACAGCTCCTTTCGCAAAATCAGAGCATCCTCTGTTGGGTTTACATAATATTTTGGCCGTCTTCCCACCTGGACAAAGCCCAGGTCGGAATACAGCGCCAGGGCCGCCTGATTGGTCGGGCGGACCTCCAGAGCAAGGGTCTCGATGCCCCTGCTGTGCAAAAGCTCTGTCAGCGTACACAGGAGCTTTCTGCCCAAACCCTGTCTGCGGCAGTCGGGGGCCACCGCCAGATTGAGCACGTCGGCCTCCGGCGGCACGGACTGAGAGCCGATATAGCCCGCGACCTTTCCGTCAAGCTCCGCCACCAGCCAGAGGCTCAATGGATTTTCACACTCGGCGGCCACGGAGGTTTCGCTCCAGGGGTCGGAAAAACACAGCTTCTCCAGGGCCGCGATCTGCGGCACATGGGACGGCTTCATCGGAACGATCATTTTGCATCATACCAGCTTTCGCCCATTTTTGCCTCGGCAACCAGGGGCACCGTCAGCCTGACGGCGCTTTCCATGGCCTCGGTCACGATGTCCATGACGCGCTGGGCCTCAAAGGCCGGACACTCGACGATGAGTTCGTCATGGACCTGCAGAATCAGCCTCGCCTGCAACGCCTGCTCCTCCAGGGTTCGGAACACCCGGACCATGGCCAGCTTGATGATATCGGCGGCCGTTCCCTGGACCGGCGTGTTGAGGGCGATACGCTCCGCCCCGCTGCGGACGTTGAAATTGGTGCTGTTGATCTCCGGGATCTTTCTGCGGCGGTGGAAAGCGGTCTCCACATAGCCCTGCTCCCGGGCCGTCTCCACGATGTGCTTCATATAATCCCGGACGCCGCTGTATTTGCTCAGATAGTTATTGATATATTCCTTGGCCTCGGCGCGGCTGACGCCGATGTCCTGGGCCAGGGAGAATTCGGAAATGCCGTAGACGATGCCGAAATTCACCGCCTTGGCATGACGCCGCATGAGGGGCGTGAC
>CALZCW010000189.1 GCA_945635805.1 uncultured Clostridia bacterium | reverse complement strand
TCCCTGTCGGCGCTTTCATGGTAGCTGCCGTCGCGGTGCAGCACCATGGGCCGCAGGGGACTTTTCTGCTGCATAATCGCCTTGCAGTATTCCACCGCCAGGATGTCGTTGGGCTGCTCCAAAAGGCAGCCGTCGCCGCCGAGCTGCTCCAATGCGTTCTGTCTTGCGGCGGGAAAGGACACGCCGCTGGCCAGGGCGCTGCGCAGCTTCACGGAAAATTCTTCGGTCAGAAGGGTCTCCGCCGTTGACCATACCGCCTCGGCGTCGCCTGTTTCGCTGCCGAAGCACAGGGCATTCACACAGCCCAGGGCGGAAAGGATCTCCACGCCGCCGGCCGCAAAACCCTCGGCGGAGCGCAGTGCATAGGTCAGCGGCAGCTCCAGCACCAGATCCGCGCCGCAGAGCACCGCAGCTCTGGCCCGCACATATTTGTCAAGGAGGGCAGGCTCGCCCCGCTGCACATAGCTGCCGCTCATGAGGCAGATGGTGTTTCCCTGCTCTTTCATCATCGTCAACTGCTTGGCATGGCCGTTGTGGAACGGGTTATATTCACAGATCACGCCGATGTTTTTCACAAAAATTGCCTCCTTTCCCAAAATTGAGCTTGCCTTGGGCGGAAATCTATTATAGAATATCACTGTCTGTGATAATACTACCACGAAAGCAAAAAAAAAGAAATAACAATTTACAGGAGATGCAACCAATGAAAATTCTGGTTATCAACGCAGGAAGCTCTTCCCTCAAGTATCAGCTCATGAACCCGGATACCGGCGAGGTCTTTGCCAAGGGTCTGTGCGAGCGTATCGCCCTCGACGGCAGACTGACCCACAAGGTTCCCGACAAGAATATCAAGGTCGAGCGGGAAATTCCCATGCCCACCCATTCCGAGGCCATCACCGCCGTTCTGGACATTCTCACCGACGCGGAATACGGCGTTGTCAAGTCTCTGGATGAGATCGACGCCGTCGGCCACCGCGTCCTCCACGGCGGCGACCGTTTTGTCGAATCCTGCATCATCGACGAGGCCTGCAAGCAGGCCATCCGTGACTGCATCCCCCTGGGTCCCCTCCATAATCCGGCCAACCTGAAGGGCATCGAAGCCTGTGAGGCCGTCATGCCCGGCAAGCCCCAGGTCGCCGTTTTCGACACCGCTTTCCACATGACCATGCCCCCCAAGGCCTACCGTTACGCCATCCCCACCAAGTACTATGAGGAAGACCATCTGCGCCGCTACGGCTTCCACGGCACCAGCCACCGCTATGTTTCCAAGCGCGCCATCGAGTTGATGGGCAAGCCCGCCAGTGAGCTGAAGATCATCGTCTGCCACCTGGGCAACGGATCCTCCCTGTCCGCTGTGGCCGACGGCAAGTGCCAGGACACCTCCATGGGTCTGTCCCCGTTGGCCGGTGTTCCCATGGGCACCCGCGCCGGTGACATCGACACCTGCGTCGCCCAGTTCATTATGAACAAGTATCAGATGAGCGCCGACGAGTGCCTGAATATGCTCAACAAGAAGTCCGGCGTGCTGGCCCTGTCCAACGGCGTTTCCTCCGACTTCCGCGACCTGGAAGCCGGCGCGAAGAACGGCGACGAGGCCTGCCAGCTTGCTCTGGATAAGTTCTGCTACGAGGTACGCAAGTATATCGGCGCTTATGCCGCAGCCCTCGGCGGACTGGACTGCCTGGTCTTTACCGCCGGTGTCGGCGAGAACGGCTCCACCAACCGCGCCGCCATCTGCGAGGGTCTGGAATTCCTCGGCGTCAAGCTGGACCCGGAGCGCAACAAGGTCCGCGGCGAGGAGGCCCTCATCTCCTCCGACGATTCCAAGGTCAAGGTCTGGGTCATCCCCACCAACGAGGAACTGATGATCGCCCAGGACACCGCCGCTTTGTGCGGAAAATAAAACATTTGCCCCGCCGAAAACGGCGGGGCTTTTTGAAAAATGCAGCATGGTCGCAGCTTCTGCAAAATCACTTTCAGGAGCTGCCGTCACTGTGACGCTGTACCACATAATAGAATGAAAGGATGCAGATTATGACCGTTTCCGAACGCTTCCTCAAATATGTTTCTTTCGACACCCAATCGGACGAGGCCAGCGAAAGCTGTCCCTCCACCGCCAAGCAGAAGCTCCTGGGCGCTGCGCTGGTGGAGGAAATGAAAGCCATGGGCATTGCCGACGCCTATATGGACGCCGACGGCTATGTCTACGGCACCGTTCCGGGCGCTCCCGGCGCTCCCGTCATCGGCCTGATCGCCCATATAGATACTTCGCCCGACTGCTCCGGCAAGAATATCCGGCCGCGCATCGTCGAGTATTCGGGCGGCAATATCCGCCTCAACGACACCGACGTCCTCTCCCCTGCCGATTTTCCCCGTCTGTCCAACAGCGTCGGCAAGCACCTGATCGTCACCGACGGCACGACCCTTCTGGGTGCCGACGACAAGGCCGGTATCGCGGAGATCCTGACCGCCGTTAAAGAACTGATGGCCTCGGAGGTCCCCCACGCCGCCATCCGCATCGGCTTTACGCCGGATGAGGAGATCGGCAGAGGCGCGGACCGCTTCAACATTAAGGATTTTGGCGCTGACTACGCCTACACCATCGACGGCGGCACTCTGGGCGAGCTGGAGTATGAAAACTTCAACGCC
>CALZCW010000188.1 GCA_945635805.1 uncultured Clostridia bacterium | reverse complement strand
GCGCCCATGTTGTTTGCGTCCTTGATGCCAGCGTCAACGATGGAGCCGACGGTGGCGCTGCGGAGATACGGCCCCTTTCCCGATTGACTGAGGATCACTGCTCCCGCGCCGGTGACGGTCCACTGGGCGGTGGGGGTCCGCTGACCGCCGTAGCCCAGGGGAAAACGGTACTGCCGTTCGGAGGAGGCGAAGTGAGAGGAGGTGAGGGCCATGACCTTTCGCGCGTAGCCGCCGCTGACCGCCATAGCTGCCAATAGCAGACTTTCAGCCATGGTGGAGCAGGCACCGTAAAGACCAAAGGTGGGAATGTTCCGGTTGCGCATGGAGAAGCTGGAGCCGACGCACTGGTTCAGCAGGTCGCCGACAAAGGCTGCGTCCAACTGATCCTCCTTCAGGTCCGCCTTTTGCAGGGCGATCTCCATGGCGGTCTTCTGCATCTGGGTCTCCGCCTTTTCCCAGGACTTCTGCCCGAAGGCGGTGTCCTTGGATGCAACGTCGAAGGTCGCCTTCAGCGGACCCTCCGACTCCTTTTTTCCTGCCACGGATGCGTAAGAAAGGATCGCCGGCTGCTGCGCAAAGACGATGCTTTGCTTTCCGCGATGTGCTGATTCCATAGTTTGCCTCCTTGTTATTTCTGAGGTTAGTATGTGCAAGCGGGCAAAAAAATACCGCTCTCCGTAGAGAGCGGTAAAATCTGGCAGTTATTTCGGATTGAGGGCGCGCTCCAGCCACACGCAGCCCACGTCCAGCGCCGTGTAGAAGCCGTCCTTTTCGCTTTTCTTGACCACACGGTCGCGGGCCTTGGCGTTGGGATCGGTGCGCTGAAGCTGCACGGAGACCTTCGTCGCCAGGTCCAGATCCTCCAGTTTTTTGGATTCCAGCACCTGTAGCATGACGATATATTCGTCCGCCATGGAGCCGTAGTAGATCAGATTGTCCTTGCGCATAAGGGGGTGGCCCTTATACATCAAAACTTCGTTGTTCTCAGGCATAAAAACCTCCTAAAATTCCGGGAAAGCAGGGGCCGAAAGGCCCCGTCAGATCCTAATCAAACAGATAATGACGTACCAGTTCCTGCAGCAGCTCGTCACGGTCCAGCTTACAGATAAGACTGCGGGCGTTGTTGTGGTTGGTGATGTAGGTAGGGTCCTCGGAGAGGATGTAACCCACGATTTGGTTGATGGGGTTGTAGCCCTTTTCTGTCAGGGAACGGTAGACCTGCGAAAGAATCGCTTTCATTTCGTCGTTGGTATCTACGGGCACAGTGAATTTTATGGTATTATTTTTCGCATCGTGCTCCAAAACGTCCGCCTCCTTTTCGTTTTTATTAATCATATACCATATTTTCCATAAAGTAAAGGAAAAAAACGAAACATTTTGGTAACAAACTGTGAATTATCAGCGAAGATGCGCGTCCAGTTCCTTTTCCAGCGCCGCCAGTACAGCGGAGATCACGCCGTCGGAATCGGCGTCGGTGAGGGTGCGGTCATCGGCGCGGAGCAAGAGACTGAAAGCAACGCTCTTTTTACCCTCGTCAATGCCCTTGCCGCGGTAAATGTCGAACAGACGCACATCGCGCAGCAGCTTGCCGCCGGCTTTGCTGATGCAGTCTTCCAGCTCGGCGACGGTCACTTCCTCGCCGCAGACCACGGCGATGTCGCGGCTGACGGAGGGATACTTGGGCAGGGGAACATAGGTGGCGGCGGGTGCGATCAGGCAGGACAGAGCAGTGAAGTCCAGCTCAGCGGCGTAGATCTCCGCGTCAATGCCGTAATTCTTGGCCACCAGAGGATGGACCTGGCCGAAGACGCCGACCTCCACGCCGTCCACCGTGACCTTTGCACAGCGGCCGGGATGATAGGAGGGGTTGTCCTTAACGGCAGTATATGCAGCCTTTTTGAGATTCATGCCCTTGAAGACCGTCTCGATCTCACCCTTGAGGGAGAAGAAATCCTCGCCCTCGCCGTAGGTGCCCAGCAGCAGATGCTTGGGCTCGTCGGGGAGAAGCTGCCCGTCCTTTTTCAGATAGACCTTCGCCAGCTCATAGAGCTTGCAGGCGCTGTTGTGATAGGCGTTGTTGCGGGAGAGAATCGAAAGCATGGAGGGCAGCGCCACGGTGCGCATGATGGAGGCATCCTCGCCCAGAGGATTCTGGATGCGCAGCGCGTCGCGCAGGGGGGAGTCGGCAGGCAGGCGGATGCTGTCGAAAACCGACGGGGAGACAAAGGAGTAGGTCAGAATTTCGCTGTAGCCCAAGCTGCGGCAGAGGGAGCCAACCTTGTTTTCCAAAACCATGGTTCCGGTGTAGCCGCCCTCGGAGGCGACACCCTTAAAGGCCGTGGTGGGGATCTCATTGTAGCCGAACAGACGGCCAACTTCCTCGGCAATGTCCGCAGTCTGCACCAGGTCGGGACGCCAGGAGGGAACGCGGATGGTTCTGCCCTCCACAGGGATCTCCAGACGGCGCAGATAGTCCACCATGTCCGCCTCGGAAATGTCCGTGCCCAGCAGGGCGTTGATGCGCTCCGGCTCCAGCTCCAGGGTGCGGGGATCGGGAACGTAGTTGATGATGTCGATGACGCCGTCCATGACCTCGCCGGCACCCAGCAGCTCCACCAGCTCACAGGCCCGGTCCACGGCGGGAAGGGTCAGCAGCG
>CALZCW010000187.1 GCA_945635805.1 uncultured Clostridia bacterium | reverse complement strand
CGCTCATGCTCAGACCGTTGCCCGTGGGGGCGGAGGTCAGGCAGGTGCCGTCGGCGCCGACGAAACGCAGATAGCCGTCGCTGCCCTTTTTCAGGGTGAACATGGTGGTCTCATCGCTGGTGCCGAGCTGCTTGTCGCCGAGGGTCACATCGGCAGAGGGAGCCAGCTTGGAGCCGTCGGCGACGGTGCTGACCAGTTGGGAACCGGCCACGTGGAGGATGAATACCTTGTCGCCGTCAGCCAGGTCGGCCGCGTCGGTGATCAGGTCAGCGATGTAAGCGCCGTCAGCGGTGCCGGTGGTGATCTCACCGGTGTAGGTCAGAGACCACTTGGAGGGGGCGGGACTGACGCCGTCGGGATTGGCCTTGAGAAATTCGGCGATCAGGTCCTGGACCACGCCGCCTTCCATGTCCTCATTCTGGGACCAGACCGCGTCCTCCGTGGAATAGGCGGCGAAGGGGCCGTTGCCCAGGTGATAGTTGTTGATGGCCATGAGGTAGGTCTTGCTCAGGTCGAAGGGCCGACCGTCGGCAAACTTCTCGATGACCACGCGGCTGCCGGCTTCCTTGGACATATCATAGGTGAAGTCCAGGCCGTAGAAGACCGGATTGGTGAAGTCTTCTCCCTTGGTGCCGAAGACGGCCTCACCGCTGGCGGTGTTGACGCTCAGGCGCTCGGAGGCGTTGAATTCCATGATGTCCTTGATCTGTTGGCCGGTCAGGGGCACCAGATAAAGGGTGTTGTCGTAGCGGTAGAGCTTGTAGATGTCCTTCATGGACATCTGGCCGGCCTGTACTTTATAACCGCTGCTGATAACCACGGAGGTGGAGGAGACATCCACCGTCAGATGGTCCAGACCCGTTTCGGCGTAGAGGGCGCTGATCTTGTCGGCGGTGTCGTATTTCTCCGCCATGTGGAGGCTTCCCTGGGCAATCTGGGCCCGGTTGATCAGGTCCATGGCGTCGCTCTGAGCCAGATAGTAGTTGCTAACGGTGTTCCAGGTGCCGGTCAGAGAGCCGACAGTCTGGCTGACATAGGCGTCGGCGGCTTCGGCGTAGGGCTGGATCTTGGCTTTCAGCGCCGCGTCGGCGGAATAGGAGGACAGGGCCAGATCCTTGTGCTCCTTGAGCTCAATGCCGCTGTCGGTGATGGAGAAGGTGGTGCAGGTCAGGTTGGTGCCGCCGCCGTTGACGACGATGACATCGTTGCCTGCCTTGTCTTTATACTTGTTGCCGGAGTAGCTGGTGGAGTGGTCGTGGCCGGCGATAACCATGTCGATACCCTCGGTGTTCTTGATCATCGAGAGGATCTGATTCTCGGAGTTCTTGCCGAATTCAATGTCCTCGGGATCCGCACCGTCACCGAGACCGGAATGGTAAGCGACAATGATGAAGTCGGCGCCGTCAGCCTTGGCCAGAGCGATATAGCGCTCAGCCTCCCAGGCCATGGAGCCGTAGGTGTTGTCCGGGTGGGTGAAGACGATGCCGGGGTAGTTGTCGGCTACGTCCCAGCGAGGGCAGTCGGTGTTTTCAAAGCCGATGACGGCGATCTTGTAGTCCTTGCCGCCTGCGGTGACGGTCTGCATGACATAGGGCGTGAAGACGTTATCGCCCTTGGCGTGGACGCCGTCGGTACCGTCATAGTAAAGGTTGGCGGTGACAGTGGAAACGTCCTGGCTCTCCAGATAGGAGCGGACGTCCTCCATGGTGCTCCAGGCGTAGTTGAACTCATGGTTGCCCAGAACGGACACGTCATAGCCGATCTCCGCCATGGAAAGGGCCATGGGGTTGGGGTCTTCGGTCAGACCGGCGGCCTGCCGGGAGAGCTGATAGGAGGATACCGGTGTGCCCTGGTAGGTGTCTCCGTTGTCGATCAGAATGACATTGGATTTTTCGCTGCGGATCTTGGCAACTGCGGTGGCCACGTTGAGCATGGAATTACTCACGCTGCCGCCGGTGAGCAGGTTGGTGTCCCAGCAGCGTCCGTGCATATCTGTGGTGGAGAGAACGGTGAATTCGCCCAGCTCCGTTGCAGAAGCGCTCAGGGGCAGAACGCCCACGAGCAGAGTCAGCATACATAGCAGTGCGAGACCGCGCTTGAGGATATGTTTCATGGTGTTGCCTCCTTATGATAGTTTTACTGATATCATTTTATCTTTTTTTCCCGGCCCTTGCAAGAAAGGAAACAGCGGAATGAAAAAAATAGGCAAAGTGAACAATTTTTCCCTTTGTTGACGGCCAAAAATTGAAAAGTAAAGTGAAAATAATCAGCGCTTTGCACAAAATGACAATCGGGGGATACCAAAATCAGGCCACCTTGTGGTATAATAAAATAACTGCCGCGTTTCTGAAAGAATCGGCCGGCGGCAAAAGAAAACAAAACGAAAAAGAGGAACCGGGCAATGACCACTGACCAACTGACCGCGCTTTTGACAGCGGACCCTGCCGCCGTGCTGGAAAGCGACCGGCGGCATTATTTCAAACAGATCCTGCAGGCGGCGCAGATCGTCGCCGCCAATGCCAGGCAGCGCCCCGTGATCCTGCTGGCCGGACCCTCCGGCTCCGGCAAGACCACCACTGCCCTGCTTCTGGAGCGGGAACTGGACCGCATGGGCATGGAGACCCACACCCTGCAGATGGACGACTATTTTTCTCCCCTGACGCCGGAGGAACTGGTGCTTCTGCGG
>CALZCW010000186.1 GCA_945635805.1 uncultured Clostridia bacterium | reverse complement strand
CGGGCCGTCGAGGACGCCGGCCCCTACGCACAAAGGAGCGGTTTTTTCGTAGGGGCAGGAAGCGCCTTCAAAGGGCGGACAGAGTCGTCCGCCCCTACACAAGGACCACAAATCGCGCGCAGGCGGTATTTTAGTGCGTAGGGCGCGACGACCCCGGCGCCCGCAAAGCTGACCCGTGCGCACAGCGCACACATCACTTGTTCACTGTTCCTTGTTCACCATTCACTGTTCACTGAAAATAATTCAAATCGTCTGCGAAGCAGACACCACAGCCATTCACCTTTCGTCCTTAGTTCTTAGCCTGACATGACATAGGAGTGCATTATGACAAAAACGATCCTGCGGCTGACCGCCTGCGGAGGGCTTCTGCTGCTGACCGGCCTGATGGTGCTGGCGGCCAAGTTCTTCGGCGGCGTGGTTTTCGCCTTTTATCCCGATATTTCCCGCAGCGTGACGGGGGTCCTGGCCGCCGTCACCTCCGTCGTGCCCTTCGCCCTGTGCGAGGTGCTGCTGGTGGCGCTGGTGCTTTGGTTCCTCATCTCCCTCATCCGCGCCATCGTCCGCCGCCGCCTGGTGCGCTGGCTGACCGGCGTCCTGCTCATCGTCTGCATCCTCCTGACCGCCTTTGTGGGCATCTGGGGCCTGAACTACTACGCGCCGCCCATGCGGGAGCGGCTGGGCCTGTCTGACCGTCAGTTCACCGTGGCGGAGCTGAAGGAGGCCACCCTCTATTTTGGCGCCCAGGCAGGCGCTCTGGCCGACCAGGTGGAACGGGATGAAAACGGCGTTATGGTCGAATACGACTTTGACACTCTGGCTGCGGCGGCGGGCAGCGGCTACGAAACCCTCTCCCAGTCCATGGACTGCTTCGACGGCTCCACGGTGCGGGTAAAGCGGCTGCTGAGCAGCTCCCTGCAGGGCAAGATCGGCATGACCGGCGTGTTTATCTGTCTGACCGGCGAAAGCTGTGTCAGCACCTATACCCATTCGGCCTCCATGCCCTTTACCATGTGTCATGAGATCGGACACCGTATGGCCTTTGCCAAGGAGGACGAGGCGAATTTCGCCGCCTTTTTGGCCTGCAGCGCCAATTCCCTGCCGGAGTTTCAGTATTCCGGCTACTACGCCGCCTTCCGCTACTGCTACAACGCCCTGGCCTCCAAGGACCGGGATGCCGCCGCCGAGGTCTGGGCCGTCACCGATCCGGCCATCAAGACCGACTGGCACGATGCCTCGGAGTATTACGCCGCCCTGCGCAGTGATACCGCCGCCGAGGTCACGGACAAGGTCTATGACACCTATTTGAAGAGCTTTTCCGTCGAATCCGGGGTCCAGTCCTACGGCGAGGTGACGGATCTGCTCCTGCTGTGGTACTTTGAGAGGATAAAATAGAAACATGAGAAAGAATCACGCCACCGTCTTCTACGCCCTGACCCAGGTGGCCATTTGGGGAACCTACGGCTTTCTGTTCTCCTACGCCAACCCCTATATGACGGAAAAGCTGGGCCTGTCGGACACCCTGGCCGGTTGGCTGCTGTGTCTGGCCACGGGTCTTGCCTGCCTGCTGCAGCCGCTGCTCACCGCCGTTGCCGACCACACCCGTTGGAACGTCCGCCGGATTTTGCTGTGCAGCGGTCTGCTGACCGCCCTGTGCGCCGGCATGACCCTGCTGCCGGGGCTGTCTGTAGCGGCTTACGCAGTGCTGTTCTGCGGCGCCTGCGTATTTTTGCAGATCCAGCCCGCCTTTTCCAACGCCATGGGCATGGAGGGCATCCACGGCGGCCTGAACATCAACTTTGCCGTGGCCCGGGGCGTCGGCTCCGTCAGCTTCGGCCTGGGTGCCAAGGTGTCTGCCTCACTCATCGGCGTCATGGGGATGAACGGTGCCCCTCTTCTGGGTGCCTGCAGCGCCATGCTTCTGGTCGTGGCGGTGCTGCTCATGCCCAAGGGCAGCCGTCTGACGCCGAAAGCCGAAGAATCTCCCACCTCCGCCCGGGAATTTTTCCGGGAAAGCCCGAAAATGGCAGCGCTGCTGGTGGGCATCATGCTGCTCTATGTGGGCCACAACGTCCTGAGCAATTGTATGTTCCGCATTGCCCAGTGGAAGGTCGCCGGCGGCGGCAACGCCACAGCGGTTCAGGGCACGGCGGTGATGATCGCCGCCATCGTGGAGCTTCCCACCATGTTCCTCTTTACCAAACTGGGCAAGCGGTTCCGCTGTGACAAGCTGGTACTGACATCCTGCCTGTTTATGACCCTGCGCATCGTTGCGAGCATCCTGCTGCCGGGCCAGTGGGGCCTCTACATCACGCAGCTTGCCCAGATCCTGGGCTACGCCCTCTTTGCCGTCAGCACGGTCTACTATGTGGGCACCGTGGTGCCCAAGCGCAACGTGGTCAAGGGCCAGACCTATCTGGGCGTCGCCAATACCCTGGGCGGCCTGCTGGCCTTTGCTCTGGGCGGCAGCCTTATCGACGCCATCGGCGTACCCTGGATGCTGGGCGTGTGTGCCGGGCTCTCCGCCCTGGGAATGTTCCTGGCCGGTTTGTCCTTAGAGCGGGTCGAACGAACCGTGGGCGCGGCATAAACGGATGGCGCGCCGGGGTCGTCGCGTCCTACGACTTTTTACATCAACATCGAATTACTTTCAAAGGAGGCTTCTCCCTTGCAGACAAAAACCACCGTGAT
>CALZCW010000185.1 GCA_945635805.1 uncultured Clostridia bacterium | reverse complement strand
CGCCTTCGGCGCTATAAAAAGGTTTTTAACCTTTTTATCAGATTCTAGTATAAACTGGTCCCTACAGAGCGCTCTGCGTGTTCTTTTCTGGGCGGACAGGGTCGTCCGCCGCTACGGATGCGGATGTCGGATTCTATATTGTACCAAAAATAACAAAGCCTCCGGCAACTGGCCGGAGGCTTTGTTTATGCAAATGCGATATGTGGAATGAACGATCAATCCGTAATGATGCGGCAGGCGCTGAAGAAGTGGCTGTTGTAGTAGCCGCTGTACAGATTGTCGATGACCACGCCGCGGCTGGGGTTGGCGGCATGGACAAAGTAGCCGTCGCCAAGATAGAAGCCAACGTGGGTGATGTAGGATCCGCCGCCGTGGAAGAAGACCAGGTCGCCGGGGATCAGCTCGTCCATGCTCACGTCCATGCCGTCGCGGTACTGATCCTGCGCACCGCGGGAGAAGGAGTAGCCGAAGTGCTTGTAGACGTAGAGGACGAAGCCGGAGCAGTCGAAGCTGTTGGGGCCGTTGCCGCCGTAGACGTAGGGATAGCCGACAAAGCTCTTGGCAAAAGCGCACATATCGTCCAGCAGGGCCATATCGGGATCATATTCCGGCTCGCCGTCGGGATGGGCGTCCTGCCATGCCACGGTGTATTTGTAGCAGCGCAGGAAGACAGCGATGGCTTCCTCAATGGAGGTGTCGCTCTTGGGGTTCAGGTTGCTGCCGTCACCACGCACAGCGCCGATGTAGATCATCAGACGGGTGGCGGGAGCAGCCCAGTCGGCGACCTTGCTGCCGTCGCGGTAGGCGGAGAGAGAAGCGGCCTTGGTATCCTCGCGGGGATAGCCGACGACCTTCATAAAGTTGGCCATGATCTTGAAGAATTCCTCGCGGGTCAGCACGTTGTTGGGCCCAAACAGGCCCTTGCCGTAGCCGTCGACGATACCCAGCTCATGGGCGGCATTGACATCGGCATCGGTGCAGTCGGAGAAGTGGTTCGTGCCGGTGGGCGTGTATTTCTCGCCGGTGATCTTCTCATAGGCCAGAACGGCGATGGAACACATCTGGGAACGGGTGATGGATTTGCTCATGTCGCAGTTGTCCAGGACCGAGGGGATCAGTTTGTTGTCGTCCATCTCCTTGACCTCGCGGATGGCCCAGGCGCTGATGTTGGAGTAGCCCTGGGCGTAGATCTGGACGGATTTGTTGGCCTCGTTCTGGGCGTTCATCCACTGCGCCATGTACTGGTAGGCGCGGAAGAACATCACGATCGCCTCCTGGCAGGAGGTGTTGGACTTGGGCTTCAGGTAGGAGCCGTCGCCCTGGACCACACCGATGGCGACCATGGCCTTGGTGGGGGTAACGGCATAGGCACTGATGGAGCCGGCATCATAGAACTTGTTCAGGGAGGCCAGGGTAATGGTGTTGGGATCCCAATAGGCCGTGGCCATCATGTTATAGGTGATCTTGAAGAAGTCCTGACGGGTCAGCGGGTCATTGGGGCCGAAATTGCCGTCGCCGTAGCCGCCGACGATGCCCTGCTCAAAGGCGTAGTTGATGTCGGGGTCGCTGGTGTCATCAAAATTTTTGGTGGAGTCCGGACCGACGCCGGGAGTGCCCATGAGCTGGTTATAGACCAAAACGGCCATCTGGCACATCTGGCCTCGGGTGATGGGCTTGCTCATATCGGCCTTGACCAGACTGTCGGGCAGGAAGCCCAGATCATACATGGCCTCAACCGACTCCTTGGCCCAGGTGCCCAGATTGGAATAGGCGGAAACGGTGGGGATGCAGGCGGCCAGAATACAAAGGCACAGCAGCAGACTTACGATTCTTTTTTTCATGTTGATGATACCTCCATGGACAGCTCCAGACCGACGGGGCAATGGTCGGAGCCGAAAATTTCGTTGTGGATGGGCGCGGCCTGGATACGCTCGCGCAGGCGGTCAGACACCAGAAAATAGTCGATACGCCAGCCCGCGTTGTTGGCACGGGCATTGTAGCGGTAGCTCCACCAGGAGTAGACGCCCGCCGTGTCGGGATTGAGATAGCGGAAGGTGTCCGTAAAGCCGGAAGAGAGCAGTTCGGTAAATTTGCCGCGCTCTTCATCGGAAAAACCAGCGTTGCCCCGGTTGGACTTGGGATTCTTCAGATCGATCTCCTGATGGGCCACGTTGAGGTCGCCGCAGACGATGACCGGTTTGCTTGCGTCCATAGCTTTCAGATAGGTGCGGAAGGCGTCCTCCCAGGCCATGCGGTGGTCCAGGCGCTTCAGCCCGTCCTGGGCATTGGGCGTGTAGCAGGTGAGAACGTAACATTCGGGATACTCCAGAGTGATCAGGCGGCCCTCATGGTCCAGCTCCTCCACGCCGACGCCGTAGCTGACGCGCAGGGGCTTGTGCCGGGTAAAAATGGCGGTGCCGGAATAGCCCTTCTTTTCCGCCGAGTGCCAGAACTGCAGATACCCGGGCAGGTCCAGTTTTACCTGCTCCGGCTGGGCCTTGGTCTCCTGCAGGCAGAAAAAGTCAGCGTCAAGAGCGGCAAAGACATCCAGAAAGCCCTTATCCAGACAGGCGCGGATGCCGTTGACGTTCCAGGAAATCAGTTTCATAGCGTCACCTCCGATGTTGCCCCTACATAGTAACAAATAATTACAAAAATTACAACCCCCTGCGAGAAAAAAGTTGACATA
>CALZCW010000184.1 GCA_945635805.1 uncultured Clostridia bacterium | reverse complement strand
TGGCTGGGATGGCAGGACTCGAACCTACGAATGCCAGAGTCAAAGTCTGGTGCCTTACCACTTGGCGACATCCCAATGTGGTGTCCCAAGAGGGGAAATGGGGTGAGTGATGGGACTCGAACCCACGGTCTTCAGAGCCACAATCTGACGCGTTAACCAACTACGCTACACCCACCGTATTTCTTCCCTTGCGAAAATGCCGTTGTGGCGCATTTTCGCCGCTGATGCCCGGTATCCGGGTCTGGTACGCCGGAAGGGACTCGAACCCCCCACCTACTGCTTAGAAGGCAGTTGCTCTATCCGGATGAGCTACCGGCGCGTATGGAGCGAGTGATGGGAATCGAACCCACGCCCACAGCTTGGAAGGCTGTTGTACTAGCCGTTATACTACACCCGCGTCTGCATTCTGCATCAGCCATAAAATAGTAACACAAAGCCTTTGGAATGTCAAGGATTTTTTCGGAGTTTTCCACAAAAGAAGCTGTAGGGCGTCGGTGGGGCGGGCTGCGGTTGACAAACGCCGGCGGATACAATATAATAAAGGCGCTGAAAAACAGATTTCCGGGGCGCGGCCCCGGTTTCCGCAAAAATTACCGCGATAGGAGCGATCATTATGTCCGACGCACCCCAAACCGCCGCAAAAAAACGTATGCTCTCCGGCATCAAGCCCTCCGGCGACCTGACCCTGGGTTCCTACCTGGGTGCCATCCGCAACTGGAAGGACCGGGCCGACGAGTTTGACTGCTACTATTTCATGGCGGACCTCCATTCCATCACCGTCCGCCAGAATCCCGCCGACCTGCGCCGCCGCTCCCTGGAGCAGCTTGCCCAGTATATCGCCTGCGGCCTGGACCCGGAGAAAAACGTTCTGTTCTTCCAGAGCCATGTCCATCAGCACGCGGAGCTGGGCTGGGTCCTGAACTGCTACACCATGTTCGGCGAGCTGAGCCGCATGACCCAGTTTAAGGACAAGAGCGCCAAAAACGCCGACAACATCAACGGCGGCCTGTTCACCTATCCGGCCCTGATGGCGGCGGACATCCTGCTGTATCAGGCCGATTACGTCCCCGTCGGTGAGGACCAGAAGCAGCATGTGGAGCTGACCCGCGACGTTGCCAAGCGCTTCAACGGCATCTACGGCGACGTGTTCAAGATGCCCGAGCCTTACATTCCCAAGGTCGGCGCGCGAATCATGAGCCTTGCCAACCCGGAGGCCAAGATGTCCAAGTCGGAGGACGAGGATCCCGGCCGCGTCTGCCTGATGGACAAGCCGGAGGACATCATGCGCCTGTTCAAACGGGCCATTACTGACTGCGAAGCCGAGGTGCGCTATGACCCGGAGAAGAAAAAGGGCATCTCCAACCTGATGACCATCTACTCCGCCTCCACCGGCCGCAGCTTTGCCGAGATCGAGCAGGAGTTTGCCGGCCGTGGCTACGGCGATTTCAAAAAGGCCGTCGGTGAATCCGTGGTAGAGCTGCTGCGTCCCATCCGTGAGGAGGCGACGCGACTGCTGGCCGACAAGGCCTATCTGCAGAAGGTCTGCCAGGAAGGCGCGGAGAAAGCCTCCTATGTCGCGGAAAAGACCCTCCGCAAGGTTTATAAAAAGGTCGGTTTCGTAGCACGATAACGTGCAGGAGAGAAAAAATGATTTTAGACCCGAAATTTTTGCTGAAGGTCGGTCTGGCACTGGTCTGCGCCGCTGTGGTTTCCTGCGCGCTGACGCCGCTGGTCAAGGTGCTGGCGAAAAAGGTCGGCGCTATGGACGTCCCCAAGGACGAGCGCCGGATGCACCATGTCCCCATTCCCAGAATGGGCGGCCTTGCTATCTTCCTGGGCTTCATCGTCAGCGTCCTGGTCTTCCAGAATCTGAACGTGAGCACCGAGCTGCAAGGCATTCTTCTGGGCGCGGTCATCATTGTGATCCTGGGCGTGATGGACGACATTCTGACCCTGCCGGCCCTGCCGAAATTCTGCGTGCAGATCGCAGCGGCGATCATCGTAGTCCTTTACGGCTGTCGCATCGAGCATTTTATGGGCTTTACCCTGCCGGATTGGCTGTCCTACCCCGTGACGGTCATCTGGATCGTCGCCATCACCAACGCCATCAACTTCATCGACGGCCTGGACGGTCTGGCGGCAGGCGTTTCGGCCATTTCCGCCGGCGCTATGCTCATCGTCGCCCTGCTGCTGGTCCCGGATCCGACAGCCATGATCTGCGCGATCCTGCTGGCGGCGCTGGTGGGCGCCTGTGTTGGCTTTATTCCCTATAACTTTAATCCCGCCACCATTTTTATGGGCGACACCGGCTCCACTTTTTTGGGCTTTATGCTGGCCTGCATCTCCGTTTTCGGCCTGTTCAAGACCTACGCGGTCATCTCCTTTGCCGTGCCGTTCCTGGTGCTGGGCCTGCCCATTTTTGACATCTGTTTTGCCGTCATCCGCCGCGTTGCCAAGGGTCAAAGCCCCATGCACGCCGACCGGGGCCATGTCCATCACCGCCTCATCGACATGGGCTTTTCCCAGAAGCAGGCCGTGGCCATTTCCTATCTGCTCTCAGCAATTCTGGGTCTGGCCGCTGTGGTCCTGACGGACCATGGCGAGATTCAGGCCATGATCTTCCTTCTGGCCATCGTGATTGTCGGCGCCATCGGCATCGGCATGATCTTCGGCAAGCACCATCCGAAAAAACCGGAG
>CALZCW010000183.1 GCA_945635805.1 uncultured Clostridia bacterium | reverse complement strand
GTGCGCAGCACACGGGATTCTTGATTAAACTTTTTAATCAAGAATCAGTATTAGCGCATAAAAAGCCCTGCCGTAATCAGGCAGAGCAAAAGCAGAAAGCCCTCCGTGCGGCACCGCCGACGGAGGGTTTTCTGTACGGTGAACTGGTGCAGGGCATGGATCATTTCGGCAGGATCACCCGGAAGGTGGAGCCCTTTCCGGGCGCGCTCTGGACCTCAATGACGCCGTCCGACAGCTCCACGATCCGCTTGACCAGCGCCAGGCCCAGGCCGTTGCCCTCGGACCTGTGGGAGGTGTCTCCCTGGTAGAATTTCTCAAAGATCCGTTGGCAGACGTCTTCGGTCATGCCGCAGCCATGGTCGGACACGCTGACTACGACGCACTCCTTCTGATCCAGCAGCCGCAGTTGAATCTCCTGCCCCGGCTCGCTGAACTTCACAGCGTTGCTCAGCAGGTTTGACCAAACGTGGGTCAGAAGCCCCTCGCAGCCCCGGAAGCTGACCGGATCCAGCACCGCGTCAAAGGTGATCCCCTTTTCGGACCACTCAGGTGCCAGCGCCACCACCGCCTGCCGGAGCTGCTCGTCCAGGCGGAAGTCCTTGTACTGCTCGGCAATGGATTTATTCTCGATCTTTGACAGCATCAGAATATTGCCCGTCAGTGTGGTCAAGCGGTGGACGCTGCTCAGAATCATTTCCAGATATTCCTGCCGCTCCGCTTCCGAGAGGCCCGGGTCCTGCAGCAGCATGGCATAGCCCTCAATGGCGGTCAGGGGCGTCTTGAATTCGTGGGAGACATTGGCCACAAAGTCATTGCTCAATGTAGCGATGCTCCCCAGCTCCCGGACCATAGCGTTAAAGTTGCGGAAGGTGGTCTGGACCTCCTCCAGCTTGCTGGAATCGCTGACCGTGACGGTAAAATCTCCCCGCGCCACCTGTGTAGAGGCCTTGCTCAGCTTGACCATGGGAGCCAGGACGCGCCTGCCAACGAAAATGCTCACCATACCGCCGGCCACCGCCGCTACCACAAAAATGGAGATGAGGGTGGTGAAGCTCAAATGGTAGTTGACGCCCAGCATATCGCAGAGGAACAGCACGCCGGTGACCATGGCGCCGGAAAAGAGAATGATGATCACGACGATGAGGGAATAATAGACCCGCATCCGGGGCGACATTTTTTTATCCATGGCGCTTCACCGCCTTATAGCCGATGCCGCGCACCGTCACGATCTCAAAGTCCCCATTATTGCGGAAGCGGTCGCGCAGGCGGTTGATATGCACATCCACCGTCCGGGGATCGGTCTGGGAATCAGGCCCCCAGATATCGTCCATCAGCTGCTGCCGGGTAAAAATATGGCCCGGTGAGGAGATCAGCTTGTAAAGAAGCAGAAATTCCTTCTGCGGCAGGACCGTCTCCTCCTCCCCGCTGCGGACGGAAAAGGCGTCGAAATCAAACACCGTCGCGCCGATGCACTGACGGCGCTCGGCCACCATTCTGGCACGGCGCAGCAGGGCGTTGACCCGCAGGACCAGCTCGTTGACGTTGATGGGCTTGACCATATAGTCGTCCGCCCCCGACAAAAAGCCCGTCTGCATATCCTGAAAGCCGTCCTTGGCGGTGATCATCAGCACGGGGATGTGGTTTCCCGCCTCCCGCAGGCTGCGGCTGAGCGTATAGCCGTCCATGCGGGGCATCATGATATCGGAAATGATCAGGTCAATGGATTCATGCTCCAATATCTCCAGCGCGGCAACGCCGTCCGATGCTCCGAGGGCCGTAAATCCGCTGCGGGTCAGGACACGGCAGAAAAGCTGCTGGAGCTGCGCATCGTCCTCGGCAACCAATATCTTGAACATAAACATCCCTCCATTTTCATTGTATCATAGCACCTGTCCCTTTGAAAAGAAAAATCCGTTTTTTAAAGAAATTTTATTTCCCGTTGATATTCAGTTGATATTCCCGGTCTATATTATAAATATAGAAATAAATGATCCTGGAGGAGGGATATGCTTTGAGTGAGGAGGAACGCAAGCAGGTGGAGCGGGCGCAGCATGTGGACACGGACCGTATCTTCACGCTGCCAAATCTGCTGAGTTTTGTACGTCTGGCGCTCATACCGCTGATCGTCTACCTGTTCGAAGCGGAGAATTACTGGTGGGCCTTTGGGATGCTGCTGCTGTCCGGCGCGACGGATGTCATCGACGGCTGGATCGCCCGCACCTTTCATCTGGTCTCCGATTTCGGCAAGGCCATTGACCCCATTGCCGACAAGCTGACCCAAATCGCCGTGCTGTTCTGCCTGATGCGCGACTACTGGTGGGTGCTGGCGGTGCTGATCTTCAAGGAGTGCTTCATTGGCATCATGACGCTGATCGCCCTGCGCCAGACCCACAGCGTCTATTCCGCCGGCTGGTACGGCAAGCTATGCACCGTGGTCATCTACCTGTCCATGTTCGTGCTCATTCTGTGGGAGCCGGTCTTCGGTGTTCCCGCCAATCCCACCTTCGTTTTGGTGGATTCCATCGTGATCTGCGCGCTGGTCCTTCTGTCCTTCGTGAAATATTTTATCTATTTTTCCAGGATATTGCGGGAGGCGCGGGTGCAAAAGCCGCGTGAGACACAGTGAGACAGCGGTTTCTGACCTTTTGGGTAAACCGCCGGGAGCGGATCGGCAACCGTCTGCGCAACGGCCCTCAGAAGCGCTTTTTCCGCTGTCCCGCCTGCCGTTCGGTGCAGTCCGTCCCGGTGGGACGTGGGCAGACCAAGGT
>CALZCW010000182.1 GCA_945635805.1 uncultured Clostridia bacterium | reverse complement strand
CAAACATAGTTTCTCTTTTAGCATATTACCACAATTCCCTGTATAATGCAAGAAAGGTTCTATAAAAAACCAAAGTCTTGAAACGGATCTGCTTCGGTATGTATAACCTCCGCAATTTCAAAAACAGAATTCTCTTCTGCCCTACATAAAAATCGTGCCGGGGCTTTCTCCCCGACACGACTTGCAATTATTCCTTTTTTGTCTCTGCCACAACTATTGACATAGGGCCTTTTTATTTGGTGCCGAAAATACGGTCGCCGCAGTCGCCCAGGCCGGGGACGATGTAGGCGTTCTCGTTGAGCTTTTCATCCACCGCCGTAACAATAATGTCGATATCGGGATGGGCCTCGCTCACCGCTTGGATGCCCTCCGGGGCGGCGATAATATCCATCAGGGTGATGGATTTGCAGCCGTACTCATTTTTCAGAATGTCGATGGCGGCGATGGCGCTGCCGCCGGTAGCCAGCATGGGATCGACGACGAAGACCTGACGCTCGGAAATATCCGGGGGCATTTTGCAGTAATACTTGACCGGTTCATGGGTCTCCGGGTCGCGGAACAGGCCAATGTGGCCCACTTTCGCCGACGGTATCAGGGAGATCATGGTGTCCACCATGCCCAGACCGGCGCGCAGAATGGGGACGATCGCCAGCTTTTTGCCCGCAAGGACCTTGACCTTGGCCGTTGCGACGGGGGTCTCGATCTCGATCTCTTTGGTGGGAAGATTGCGCGTGGCCTCATAGCACATCAGCGCGGCGATCTCGCCCACGGCCTCGCGGAATTCCTTGACGCCCGTATTCTTGTCACGCAGGATGGACAGCTTGTGCTGCAAAAGGGGATGCTCTAGGATCTGTACTTTTCCCATATTTCCTCTCCTTCGTTTCGCTGCAGTCGCTCATTGCGCTCCCGTTCCGCCTGCGAAAGCCGCAGATAGTTGGGCTCCAGCACCGCGCCGTCAAAGTCCGCCCCCGTCAGGAGGAGCCTCCTTGCGCACAGCGCCACGCCTGATGCGCGCTGCATCCGTTGGTGTTCCGGCGCCAAACGGCAGCCGGGAACTTGTTCACTGAGGGTATTATAGCATAACTGCGCCCCGTCGCCAACCATTATTTTCGGTTTTTCCAAGTTTTTCAGCTCCGCTGCCAAGTCCTCCAAAGAGAGGGCGCGATCCTCCGTCAGGCGGGTCAGCACACCGCCGTGGCAGGAAAACAGCGCGTTATAGACCTGCTGCCGCCGGGCATCCATGGCGCAGCAGATAATGCCGTCAAATTCCGCGGCCTGCCGGGCCATGGCCTCCAGGGTAGACACACCGACACAGGGAAGCTCCGCGCCCCAGGCAAAGCCCTTGGCAGCGGCCACGCCGATCCGGACGCCGGTAAAGCTGCCGGGACCCGCCGCGCAGGCAACCGCCGTGATATCACCGGGCGTCAGCCCGCAGTTGGCCAGGAGGTCCTCGGCCATTTTCATCAGGGTGCGGCTGTGGGTCTGGCCGCAGTTCAGATAGGTCTCCCCCAGGAGCCTGTCCTCCTCCAAAACCGCAGCGGAGGCCGCTTTGGCGGAGGTCTCAAAAGCTAAAATTCTCATAGTCTGTGTTTCCTTCAATGGTGATTTCCCGTGTTTCATCGGAGCGCTTCTCGATGCGCACGGTGACTGCGTTTTCCAGAGCCTCCTGCACATTTTCGCTCCACTCCACCGCGCAGACGCCGCCGCGCTGAAGATAGTCCTCCCAGCCGATATCGAACAGGTCATCGGCGGAGGAAAGACGGTACATATCAAAATGGAACAGCGGCAGCCTGCCGCCCAGATATTCGTTGACGATGGTATAGGTCGGGCTGGTGACCCGGGCGGAAATATCCAGTCCCCTGGCCAGGCCGCGGGTAAAGGCGGTTTTTCCGGCGCCCAGGCCTCCATAGTAGGCAACAATTTCGCCGCCCCGGAGCCGTCTGCCCAGAGCCTCACCGAGGGCTTCCGTCTCCTCCGGCGAATGGGTAAGGAATCGCATCCCTGCATCACATCCTTTTTCGTCGCTATTGTATCACAGACTGTCCCCGTTCGCCACACTTTTTTCTCCTTTGCCGCACATCATTGGAATGTCTGACCGGCGGCGGCCTGCAGCGGAAATTACGGATTGACAATCAACAGGGCAGCGTGATAAAATAAGAGTTCGAAAGCTGTCGGCGGGAGGTGAGACTGTGAAGAAGCTGTCGGCGAAGATCGTAGAGATCGCGAAAAAGGGCGATATGCTCCTGCTGGCACTGTGCGTCGTGGCAACGCTGTTCGGCATCGTCATGGTCTATGCCGCCACCGCCACCGAGGACAATGCCCGCTACATCATCATCCAGAGCGGCTGTCTGGTGGCCGGCGTCATCATCTATTTTGCTCTCACGGCCTTTGACATCGACATTCTGGCCGGTCAGCGGACCCTGCTGTTCCTGTTCAACGCCGTCTTTATCAGCCTGCTTCTGGTCTTCGGCATTGAGGGTGACTCCGGCAACCGCGCCTGGCTGGATTTTCCCTTCCTGCCCTTTAATATTCAGCCCGCCGAGGTGTGCAAGATCACCTATGTCATCATCCTGGCCCGGACCATCAGCGTCAACCGCAACCGGGTCTCCTCTGTCCGCTGCGTCAGCCAGTTGGCCTTCCATATGCTCTTTATCGTTGGCCTGTATATCGTCATCTCCAGCGATACCGGCGTGGCGCTGATCTTTATCTTTATCTTCCTCATGATGGCCTATGTGGGCGGCGTTTCCGTCTGGTGGTTTCTGGCCGGTGCAGGCGCTTTT
>CALZCW010000181.1 GCA_945635805.1 uncultured Clostridia bacterium | reverse complement strand
GGGGACCCCCACCATGGGCGGCCTGATGTTCATTGCCGCGTCGCTTTTGTGCGTCGTCACCGGCTGGGAGGCCATGCAAAGCGGTGACTATTCCCATCTTCTGGTGCTGGCTCTTGCGGTTATGTTCGGCCTGATCGGCTTTTACGATGATTTCATTAAGGTCAAAAAGAAACGCAATCTGGGCCTGACCGGGGTTCAGAAGCTCCTGCTTCAGGTGCTGGCGGCGGCCATTTTCCTGGCGGCCATGCACTTTACCGGAGCGCTGAAATACGACCTGTATATCCCCTTTGTCAAGGAGCCCGTGGCCCATGTGCCGGAGCTTTTGTATCTGGCGGTCGCCATGTTTGCCATCGTCGGCTGCGTCAACGCGGTCAATCTGACCGACGGCATCGACGGTCTGGCCAGCGGCGTTACCATGCCGGTCATGCTCTTTTTCACGGTGGTCGCCCTTTCCCAGACCACGGCACATCGGGGCCTTGCCTCTTTCCCGGCGGCACTGCTGGGCGGCCTGGGCGGCTTTTTGTGCTATAATTTCTACCCGGCCAAGGTCTTTATGGGCGACACCGGCTCCCTGTTTTTGGGCGGCGCGGTGGTCGGCATGGCCTTTGCCCTGGATATGCCCCTGGTGCTGCTGCTGGTGGGTCTGGTCTATATCGTCGAGACCCTTTCGGACATCTTGCAGGTGGGCTATTTCAAGCTGACCCACGGCAAGCGCATTTTCAAAATGGCGCCCATCCATCATCATTTTGAGATGTGCGGCTGGTCGGAGAAGAAGATCTGGACGGTATTCGTCCTTGTGACCGTGCTGATGTGTGTTGTGGCATGGTTTGGTGTTCGCATCTGGTTCTGATACTGATTATTGCTTAAATAGATAGATCTTTTCTGTTTTGAGCTATGGCCCGGGCGGAGGAACTGCCCGCAGGAAGCAAGGGGAGGTGCGGCGTTGCCAAAGGAAACGGCAACACGAAAGAGAGCCAACTTACGAAAAGATCTGGGCGCGCTGGACCTGCCGTATCTGCTTCTGACGCTGCTGCTGGTGGGTGTCGGACTGATCGTCCTGTTTTCCGCCAGCTACGCCCGTGCCTACTATCTCACTGGGAATTCTGCCAGTTATTTCATCAGCCAGTCGGTGTTCGCCGTGGCGGGCATCGGCGTCCTGCTGGGCATGAGCCGGGTGCCCTATGCCTGGTTTGAAAAGACCTCCGGCATGATCTATGCCGTGACGGTGCTGCTACTGCTGGCGGTGCTGCTGTTTGGCACCAATGTCAACGGCGCGACCCGCTGGATCAACTTCGGCTTCACCCAATTTCAGCCCTCTGAGATCGCAAAATTCTCCCTGATTGTCTCCCTGTCGCATCTGATGACGAAGCGGCAGAAGGACATCAAATCCCTGCGGACCTTTTTCCTCTGCGGGATGCTGCTGGCGGTCATCGTGGCGCTGTTGGTTTTTGAGCCGCATTTTTCCGCCATTATCATCATCGCCGCCCTCTGCTTCTGCATGATGGCCGTGGGCGGGATCAACCGAAAATACCTGATTACCGTCGCCGTTATCGGCGCGGCGGGACTGCTCTTTTTGCTCTTGAGCGGCGGCTACACCTCCGACCGCATCACCGCCTGGCAGAATCCGGAGGCAGACCCCCTGGACACGGGCCTGCAGATCTTACAGTCGGAATACGCCATCGGCAGCGGCGGACTTCTGGGGCTGGGCTTCGGAAAGAGCCGCCAGAAATACCTCTACCTGCCGGAGGAACACAACGACTATATTTTTGCCATCCTCTGTGAGGAACTGGGCTTTTTGGGGGCAATGGCGGTGCTGCTGCTCTTTGCCCTGCTCATCATCCGGGGCTTCTGGATCGCGCTTCACGCACGGGACCGCTTTTCCATGCTCCTTGCCACGGGGCTGACGACCCTGCTTGCCATCCAGGTGGTGCTCAACGTGGCGGTGGTGACCAACCTTTTGCCCTCTACAGGCATTTCACTGCCGTTTTTCTCCTCGGGAGGGACGGCGCTCATCATGCAGCTTGCCGAGTGCGGCATCGTGCTCAATGTTTCCCGGAGCATCTCGCAAAGTCCGAAATAAAGGAGAGTATCCATGAGAGTCATCTTCACCTGCGGCGGAACAGGGGGCCATATCAACCCCGCCATTGCTGTTGCTAAAATACTGAAGGAGCGCAAGCCCAACAGCGAGATCCTGTTTGTCGGCGCCGACGACGGTATGGAGACGGAACTGGTGCCCCGGGAGGGCTTTGCCATCGAAACAGTCCATATTTCCAACTATCTGCGCAGCCTGACGCCGTCTGCCCTGTGGCACAACGCCAAGGCGGTTTTTATCATCCGTCGCGCTTTGCGGCGGGCAGACCGCATCATCAAGGAATTCAAGCCCGACGTAATCCTGGGTACCGGCGGCTATGCCAGCTATCCGATTTTGCGTCAGGGCGTCAAAAACGGCATCCCCACCGCCCTCCACGAGGCAAACGCGGTTCCGGGCTTGGCAACGCGGCTGGTTTGTGATAAAGTAGATAAAATACTGGTCAGCTTTGCCGAGAGCCGCAAGGAATACAAAAACGCAGAACGGGTCATCCCCGTCGGCATGCCGGTGCGGGAGGAATTCGTCTTTACCAAACGGGAGGACGCGCGAAAGGCCTTGGGCCTGGATGACAAGCCTCTCATCGTCTCCGCCTGGGGCAGCCTTGGCGCCCGGGAGATGAACAAAAAGATCGCCCAATTCATGAAGCTGGAGAGCGGGGAGGACCGCTACCATCCCATCCATGCCACCGGCTCCTTTGGCTGGCGCTGGATGCCGGAG
>CALZCW010000180.1 GCA_945635805.1 uncultured Clostridia bacterium | reverse complement strand
TCCACGGCGGTGATGTCCGGCAGGATGCCCTCGGACACCGGCTGGGTGGGCTTGTATTCGCTGGATTTTACCTGAGGCTCAGGAGCGCCGTCGGTGTGCATCTCCCGCAGCATCTGGGCGACGATGGTTTTCAGTTCTTCCTTGTTCATGCCCTGCCTCCTTCCATGAGCACGGAGCCGTCGCCGGCCTTGGCGGTCAGGCGTCCGTTTTCCACAAAGCCCATCTTCTCCAGCCAGCGCTGGAAGGGCGCGATGGCGGTCAGACCGAACAGCTCCCGCAGGGTCGCCGTTTCCCGGAAGCCTGTGGTCTGATAGTTCAGCATCACGTCGTCGCCGTGGGGGATGCCCATAAAGTAGTTGCAGCCGGCGGCGGTCAAGAGCGTCGCCAGATTTTCAATGTCATTCTGGTCGGTCTTCATATGATTGGTGTAGCAGGCGTCGCAGCCCATGGGCACGCCGGTCAGCTTGCCCATAAAGTGATCCTCCAGACCGGCGCGGATGACCTGCCGCGCGTCGTAGAGGTATTCCGGGCCGATGAAGCCAACCACCGTGTTGACCAGGAAGGGCTGGTAACGCTTGGCAAAGCCGTAGCAGCGGGCCTCCATGGTCACCTGGTCGGCGCCGTGATGGGCCTCAGAGGACAGCTCGGCGCCCTGACCGGTCTCAAAATAGAGAACGTTGGGCCCCTCGCAGGTGCCCTGGCTCAGAACGAGCTGGCGGGCCTGCTCGATGGTCGCGCCGTTGAAGCCGAAGGCGGTGTTGCCCTTTTCGGAGCCGGCGATGGACTGGAAGATCAGATCTGCCGGCGCGCCTGCCTCAATGGCCTTCATCTGGGTGGTCACATGGGCCAGGACGCAGGTCTGGGTAGGGATGGCGTGGCGCTGCTTGATCTCCTCAAAGCGGGTCAGGATGCGCTTGACGCTCTCGGCGGTGTCGCCGGAGGGATTGAGACCGATAACCGCGTCACCCGCGCCGAAGCTCAGACCCTCCAGAACCGAGGCGATAACGCCGTCGGGGTCGTCGGTGGGATGGTTGGGCTGCAGACGGCACGACAGGGTGCCGGGCAGGCCGATGGTGGTGTTGCAGTGGGCGGTGACGGGCATTTTCTTGGACGCGGTGATCAGGTCCAGATTGCTCATGAGCTTGCACACCGCCGCCACCATTTCCGAGGTAAGGCCCCGGCGCACCCGGGAGATGTCGTCGCTGGTGGTGGTCTCGGCCAGGAGCCATTCCCGCAGGTCGGAGACGGTCCAGTTGCGGATCTCGGCGTAGATGCGCTCGTTCAGGTCATCCTGGATGATGCGGGTGACCTCGTCGCTTTCGTAGGGGGCCACCGGGTTTTCCCGCAGGTCGCTGAGCAGCAGGTTGGCCAGCACCACCTTGGCCGCCACCCGTTCCTCGGCGTTTTCCGCGGCGATACCGGCCATTTTGTCGCCGGATTTTTCCTCGTTGGCCTTGGCCAGCACGTCCTTTACGTCCCGAAAGGCGTAGGTTTTTCCGAAGAGAAGTGTCTTGAGGATCAAAAAATCAACTCCTATTTAAAAATGTATCCGGGAAAGATGCCGGACGCGGCTCACAGGGCGGCGCGCAGAAGTCCGGCGTAGTCCTCCGCGGTCACAGGGCGGGGATTGGCGGCGGTGCAGGGATCCTTGACTGCCGCGCTGCAGATCTCGTCGGCGGCGGCCAGAACGGCGGAGCGCTCCAGACCGGCCTCCCGCAGGTTTCCGGGCAGCCGAAGCTGTGCCCGCAGCCGGCGCAGGGCCATCAAAAGTCCCCGGGTGCCGGAGAGGTGACAGGCGGAAGCCAGCCGTTCATAGCGCTCTGCGGCGCAGGGAGCGTTGAACAGGACCACATGGGGCAGAAGGATGCCGTTGAGCCGCCCGTGGGCCAGATGGAAGGCACCGCCCAGAGCGTGGGACAGGGCGTGGCAGGCTCCCAGACCCGCGTGGTCAAAGGCGATGCCGGCCATGGTCGCCGCGCAGTGGACCTTCTCCCGGGCGTCAAGACTTCCTGCGAGGGAGCGGGGCAGCTCATTCAGCGCCGTCTGAAAGGCAAAAAAGGCCAGGGCGTCGGAAAACAATGTGGCGTTTTTCGCCGTCGCGGCTTCCAGACAGTGGGCCAGCACGTCCATGCCCGCGTCGGCGATCAGCCCGGCGGGCAGCTTGGTCAGCAGCGACGGGTCCAGTACCGCTATGGCGGGACGCAGGCCCTCCTCCACCAGTGGATATTTGACCCCGTTGTGGGTCAGAACGGCGAAGGAGGTGACCTCCGAGCCGGTGCCGGAGGTGGTGGGAACGGCCACCAGCCGCGCCCTCGACTGGCCTAAAGAGAGGATGCCCTTGGCGCAGTCGATGGCGCTGCCGCCGCCGAGGGCCAGAAGGGTATCCGGCGCAAACTGCTGCAGCACGGCGACGCCGGCGGCAATCTGCGCCATATCCGGGTCCGGCCGCACGCCGGAGAAGATGCGGCTCTCTCCGCCGCAGAGGGCAGCGATCCGTGCCGCCGTACCGTTTTGTTCAAAGAAGGGGTCGGTGACCACCAACACTCGTCCGAGAGAGGCGTCTTTCAGCGCCTCCAGGGCATTTTCACCGAAGATCAGCCGCGTGGGCAGGGAAAACATCTGCATTTCATCGCCTCTTTCCTCCCTATTGTTTCCGCAAACAGCGAAAAAATGTAAACGGTTTGAAAAAAGTTGTCCGTCCCGGTTGACAGGCGGCGGAAAATATGAAAAAATACATATGAAAAAGGAGGCTGAGGACATGGCTGAACTCATCAAGGGCGTTTGCCCAAGCTGCGGAAAACCCCTGGAGATCCC
>CALZCW010000179.1 GCA_945635805.1 uncultured Clostridia bacterium | reverse complement strand
CCCGCAGGCAGCCGATGACGTTGCCGCAGGCATCAAAGCCCACGGCGTCGTAGCCCAGAGCCTTCATTTCCTCTGCAATGAGCTGTGCAACGGCCTGTTCATTGCCGGAATAGCTCTGCGTTTGAATCAACCGCCCGCACAGATCCACCGTGCGGCGGTGAAGCTGCTGCAGATCCGTCATTGTACGTCGCTCAGGTCCATTTCCGCCACCACCGCGGCACAGCGGGGGCACAGGCCCTCGGCGTTGGCCTTGGTGGAGTGCATCCAGCAGCGGGGGCACTTGACGCCGGCAGCGGGCAGAACTTCAATCTGCAGGGCGGGATAGTTGGTGCCGCTGCCGACCACGTTGCCCTCGGCAGGGGCGGCGCTCTCCAGCAGCACGTCAGAGACGATGAACAGCTCGGCCAGGTTCAGCTCCCGGACGGCGTCCAGAGCGGCCTTTGCCTTCTCGTCGCCGGCGTAGAGGGCCACATGGGCCTCCAGCGCCTTGCCGATGCGCTTGTCGGCGCGGGCAGTTTCCAAAACGCCGTTGACATCGTCCCGCAGGGCGATGAGCACGTCCCATTTTGCCATGGCCTCGTCGGACAGGGCGTAGTTTTCATAGGGCTTGGACATCTCGTTGAGGACGATGTTGCGCACGTCGTCGCCCTGACGGTGGGGCATGGCCTGCCAGATCTCGTCGCAGGTGAAGGGCAGAATCGGCGCGAACATCTTGGCCATGGCGTCGACGATGAGGAACAGGGCGGTCTGGGCGCTGCGGCGCTTCAGACTGTTGCGGCCCTCGCAGTAGAGGCGGTCCTTCAGAATGTCCAGATAGAAGTTGGAAAGCTCCACCACGCAGAAATCGTTGATGGCGTGGGTCAGCACATGGAATTCATAGTTGTCGTAGGCGGTCTCGGCGGTGCGGATCAGGCCGTTGAGCTTGGTCATTGCCCAGCGGTCCAGCTCCTCCATGTTCTCCGGTGCCACCAGGCTGTCGGCGTCGAAGCCGTCCAGATTGCCCAGGCAGTAGCGGGCGGTGTTGCGGAATTTCAGGTAGTTCTGGCTGAGCTGCTTGAAGATCTCCTTGGAGCAGCGCACGTCGGCCCGATAGTCGGCGGAGGCTGCCCACAGGCGGACGATGTCCGCGCCGAAGTCACGGATGAGGTCGGCCGGGTCCACGCCGTTGCCCAGAGACTTGTGCATGGCCTTGCCCTCGCCGTCCACGGTCCAGCCGTGGGTCAGGCACTTGGCAAAGGGCGCGCCCTGACCCAGAGCGCCGACGCTGGTCAGCAGACTGGACTGGAACCAGCCGCGGTACTGGTCCGCGCCCTCCAGATACATATCGGCGGGCCAAAGCTCAGGATGCTCGCGGCGCAGAGAGGCGATGTGGGTGGAGCCGGAATCGAACCAGCCGTCCAGGGTGTCGGTCTCCTTGTCGAAGGAGGTGCCGCCGCAGTGGGGGCAGGAAAGACCCTCGGGGATCAGCTCCATGGCGTCCCTGGCGAACCAGATGTTGGAGCCGTGCTCGCCAAAGAGGGCGGAAATATGGGCGATGGTCTCCGGGGTGCAGACGGGCTTGCCGCAGTCCTTGCAGTAGAAGACGGGGATGGGCAGACCCCAGCGGCGCTGACGGGAGATGCACCAGTCGGCGCGGTCGCGGATCATGGAGACCATGCGGTCCTTGCCCCAGGCAGGCAGCCACTGGACGTTTTCGCAGGCGGCGACGGCCTCGTCCTTGAAGGACTCGACGGAGCAGAACCACTGGGGCGTGGCGCGGAAGATGATGGGGCTCTTGCAGCGCCAGCAGTGGGGATAGCTGTGGGTAAAGACCTGGGAGGCATAGAGGGCGCCGGATTCCTTCAGGTCGTCCAGAATGGCCTGGTTGGACACGTCGTAGCGCATCCCGGCGAACTTGCCGGCGTCGGCGGTCTGGAAGCCCCGGTCGTCCACGGGGACGATCAGGTCGATGTTGTAGCGGCGGCAGGTCTGATAGTCGTCGACGCCGAAGCCCGGCGCGGTGTGGACGCAGCCGGTACCGGAGTCCATGGTGACGTACTCGGCGGTGCACAGCAGGCTCTCCCGCTCCAAAAACGGATGCTGGGCGGTCATATACTCCAGCTCCTGACCGGGGAAGCGATCCAGGATCTCGTAATTCTCAATGCCGCCGACTGCCATGGTCTTTTCCAGCAGGGCCTCGGCGACGATATACCGTTCACCGTTTTTCGCGTCCACCAGGACGTAGCTCTCCCGGGGATGGACGGCGATGGCCAGGTTGCCGGGCAGGGTCCAGGGGGTGGTGGTCCAGATGATGACGTAGGTGTCCTTGGGGTCGATCTTGCCCTTGCCGTCCTTGAGGGCGAATTTCACATAGATGGACGTGCAGGGATCGTCCTGGTACTCGATCTCCGCCTCGGCCAGAGCGGTCTCGTCCTTGGGGCACCAGTAGACGGGCTTGAGGCCCTTGTAGATATAGCCCTTGCGGAACATCTCACCGAAGACCTTGACCTCCTCGGCCTCAAAGTGCCTGTCCATGGTGCGGTAGGGGTGGTCCCAGTCGCCCAGGATGCCCAGACGGCGGAATCCGGTCATCTGCCGCTGAATGAAGTTCTCGGCGAACTCCTCACAGGCCGAGCGGAACTCGGTGACGGGCATGGTCTTGTGGTTCAGCTTGTTTTTCTTGATGATGGCCGACTCGATGGGCATGCCGTGGTTGTCCCAGCCGGGGGTGAAGGGGGTGTAGTAGCCCCGCATGGCGTAGGAACGGACGATAAAGTCCTTCAGGGTCTTGTTCAGCGCGTGGCCCATGTGGATGTCGCCGTTGGAGAAGGGGGGG
>CALZCW010000178.1 GCA_945635805.1 uncultured Clostridia bacterium | reverse complement strand
GAAAACGCAATAATTTGGAGCCGCGCATGGATGCCTGCGGTGCCATCTGGCTCCGTAACGCCAGGGAGCTTCGCGGCAACTGGCGCTCCCTGATGCCGCAGGCCAGGGAAATTCGGCTGGAGGTGGGCTGCGGCAAGGGAAAATTCACCGTGGAGACCGCCGCCGCCGAACCGGATGTCCTGCTTATCGCCGTGGAGCGCGTTCAGGAGGCCATGCTGCTGGGCATGGAAAAAGCGCTGGAAATGGGCCTGAAAAACGTCTATTTTTTGTCGCTGGACGCCGCCGAGCTGGAGGAATACTTCGCAGACGGGGAGCTTGACCTGATCTACCTCAACTTCTGCGACCCGTGGCCCCGCAAGAAAAACGCCAAGCGCCGCCTGACCTACCGCACCTTCCTGCGGAAATACCAGCGTATTCTGAAAATCGGCGGGGAGATCCACTTCAAGACCGACAACGCCGGCCTCTTTGAGTGGTCTCTGGGCGAGTTTGAGGCCTGCGGCCTGGAGATCCGCGCCCTGACCCGCGACCTGCACCGGGACGGCCCCGTGGGCATTATGACGGGCTATGAGGAAAAATTTTATGAGCTGGGCACGCCCATCAACCGCTGCGAGCTTATCAACCGGGAGGTAACCATGAAAAAGATTCAGATGACGACGCCCATCGTGGAGATGGACGGCGACGAAATGACCCGCGTCCTGTGGAAGCAGATCAAGGACGAGCTGCTGCTGCCCTTCATCGACCTGAAGACCGAGTATTACGACCTGGGCCTGCCGGAGCGCGACCGTACCGAAGATCAGGTGACCCACGACGCAGCCAAGGCCATTCAGAAATACGGCGTGGGCGTCAAGTGCGCCACCATCACGCCCAACGCCCAGCGCATGACCGAGTATCGGCTCCACGAGATGTGGAAAAGCCCCAACGGCACTATCCGCGCCATTCTGGACGGTACCGTGTTCCGCACGCCGATCCTGGTGGAGGGCATCCGGCCGGTGGTCAAGACCTGGAAAAAACCCATCACCATCGCCCGCCATGCCTACGGTGATGTCTACAAGGCCACGGAGCTGCGCGTTCCCGAGGGCAAGGCGGAGCTGGTGTTCACCGATAAGGACGGCAATGTGACGCGCAAGGAGATTTACGATTTTGAGTGCGGCGGCGTTGTGACGGGACAGTACAACAAGGATACGTCCATCGCCTCCTTTGCCCGTGCCTGCTTCAATTACGCCCTGTCCACCGGGCAGGACCTGTGGTTCTCCTCCAAGGACACCATTGCCAAAATTTACGACGGCACCTTCAAGCAGATCTTTGCCGATATTTTTGAGGCGGAATACCAGGAAAGATTCGAGCAGGCCGGCATCACCTATTTCTACACTCTCATCGACGATGCCGTTGCCCGTGTCATCCGCAGCGAGGGCGGCTTCATCTGGGCCTGCAAGAACTACGACGGCGACGTGATGAGCGACATGGTGTCCACCGCCTTCGGCAGCCTGGCCATGATGACCTCCGTGCTGGTCTCCCCCGACGGAAAATATGAATATGAGGCAGCCCACGGCACGGTGACCCGGCACTACTACCGCTATCTGGCGGGAGAGAAGCCCTCCACCAACCCCATGGCGACCATCTTCGCCTGGACCGGTGCCCTGAAAAAACGCGGCGAGCTGGACGGCAATGCAGAGCTGACGGCCTTTGCCGAAAAGCTGGAAAAGGTCTGTATCTTCGTCATCGAACGGGGCACCATGACCAAGGACCTGGCGGCGCTCTGGGATGGCAGGGAGCCCAACGTGGTCACCAGTGAGGGATTTATTGCCGCCGTGCGCAGGGAACTTGAGAACCGATAAATTTTTTCATGTATGATAACACGCTTCGCGGGGTATGCTGAAATAGCCCTCGAAGCGTGTTCTCTTTTGCTGCTTTCCACTTAAATTTTGCAAAATAAGAAAAATTTCCCGATTTTTCCGCGGAAAAACTATTGCGTTGCGGGAAAAGCTAAGATATAATGTATTAGATGTGCCCAAAAAACGAGTTAAGGAAGTGCGTTATGGCTACCTCAAACAAAAGCGGAAAAACCAATGAGGAATTGATGGCTCCTTTGACCAGTCTGATCAGCAAAGGCCGGCGGGACGGCGTGCTGACCTCGGCTGAACTTCTGTCCGCTCTGGAAAAGCTGGACCTTTCGGTGGAAAAGGTCGAGCAGGTCTATGATACCTTTGAATCCATGGGGATCCAGATCCTCAGCTCCGAGCCGGAGGTTGAGGACGTGCTGGATGAGAGCATTGATGATATGGACGTGGTCCCCGGCGAGTCGGAAGAGGAGGAGCCTCTGGTCGATCCGGTGGAGCTGGCCGCAGAATTTAACCTGGACGATCCGGTGCGGATGTATCTGAAGGAGATCGGCCAGATCCCTCTGCTGACCCCCGAGGAGGAGCAGGAGCTGGCCCGGCGTGTGACCGAGGGCGACAAGGAAGCCAAGAATCAACTGACGGAGGCCAACCTGCGCCTGGTGGTGTCCATCGCCAAGAAATACAGCGGACGCGGCCTGCATATCCTGGACCTGATTCAGGAGGGCAATACGGGCCTGATCCGCGCCGTCGACAAGTTCGACTATACAAAGGGAAACAAATTCTCTACATATGCGACCTGGTGGATCCGGCAGGCCATTACCCGTGCCATTGCCGATCAAGCGCGAACCATCCGCGTGCCGGTGCATATGGTAGAGGTCATCAACAAGGCCACCCGCTGCAACCGCAAGCTGGTGCAGGAGCTGGGCCGTGAGCCGACCCTGGAGGAGATCGCCGACGAACTGAATCTCCCCATCGAGAAGATCATCGAGGCCAACCGCACCGCCGCCGACACCCTGTCTCTGG
>CALZCW010000177.1 GCA_945635805.1 uncultured Clostridia bacterium | reverse complement strand
GTTCCCGCTGTGTTTTGCCTACGCCTCCAGTCTGCGCATCCATTTTCTGCTGCGCAGGACGGCAAGGGATACGGCAAAGCGGACGCACTCCTCTAACGAGAGGATAAAATAGACATAAGGGATGGAAAGGTCGAACACAAAGGCCGTCAGAAAGCCCAGCGGTACGCCGAAGCCCCACGTTCCCAGCAGGTCGATGACCAGCACATAGCCGGTCTTTCCTCCGCTGCGGAGGATGCCGCCGCTGACGATCATGTTCAGCACCTTAAAGGGTGCGATCAGCGCGTAGGCAAGGAGTATCTGCCGGGTTAGCGCCTTCACCTCCGGCTCCACCCGGTAGATCTGCACATAATACGGGCTGATGAGGACGATGACCGCTGAGAGGGCCGCCGCGCCGGTCAGACCGTAGAGAATCAGCTTTTTGGCGGCGCTATACGCTTCCTCATAGCTTCCCTCACCCAGGCGCTTGCCGACGATAACCCCGGCGGCCTGAGAAAGTCCGCACAGGGCGCCGATCATCAGGCCCTGGATCGGATTGATCAGGGTCATTGCCGCGCTGGCGTCGGTCCCCATATGGCCGTAGATGCCAGCGTAGACGTTCTCGCCGAAGCTCCACAGAAACTCACAGGCCAGCAGCGGCAGCAAAATCGCCGCGTACCGTTTCCAGGGGAATCCGGCACGGAGACGCACCTCACCGTCGGAGGTATCCATCCGTTTTTTCAGCCGCAGATACATCCCCAGCATGATGAGAAGATTGACCACCTGTGCGCAGACGGTCGCCGCGGCCGCACCCTCCGCGCCCATCGACCGAAAGCCCAGTTTGCCGAAAATGAGGACGTAGTTGAGACCCGTATTGGTCAGCGCGGCGCAGATACTGGCATAGAGCGGCAAGGAGGCTTTCTCCATGCACCGGAACATGGTCGACAGCATAGTCGCACCGGCAACGGGAAGGAAGGTCCCGGCAATGACGGTCAGGTAGTTTGCCGCCGCCTGTAAGGTCGCGCCGTCCGTTGTATACAGGCCCATGACCCCTTTGGGGAAACAAACGCAGAGCAGCGTAAAAGCTGCCGCCATCAAGATGGATAACGTGACATTGACAGAGAAGCTCCGGCGGACCTCCGCCGTCTTTTTCTGGCCCAGATATTGAGAGATCATGATCCCGGCCACTGCGCCGATGCCAGAGACCAGCACGGTGTAGATGGAAGAAAACTTACCTGCCAGTCCCACGCCGGCGATACTGACGCTGCCCAACTGCCCGATCATGATCTGGTCGATCATGCTGAAGGAGGATTGCAGCATGGATTGCAGGGCGACCGGGACCGCCAGATTGCATACCGTTCTGAAAAAGCGGTGATTCTGTTTCACATTCATCCCTCCGCTATGGAAATCTTCCCTTATATTGTAGCTGGAAAGGTTCGTATGTGCAAAGGTTAAACGCATAACCTATGCCAAAAAAGAACACCCGAAATTGGCTGTTTTCACCAATTTCGGGTGGACATTATTCAGCACACGGCCCCGTGCTTTCCCGCACGACCAGTTGTACCGGCAGGGTCACGGCAGCGCCGGTCTCCTTTTCGGCCCGCAGCGCCGCCAGCTTTTCCATGGCAGTCCCGGCGCGGAGAACGCCGTCCTGCCGCACGGAGGTCAGCGTGGGAAAAACCTGGGCGCAGATCGGCATATCGTCAAAGCCCGCGACGGAAATATCCTCCGGCACGCGAAGTCCCCGGGCCAGCAGGAACCGCATGAGATCAATGGCGTAGTAATCCGAGACCGCAAAAACGGCGCTGTAGCCGCATATTCGCTTGAAATTCTCCCGGTAGAATTCCTCCCGGGTCTTTTTCTGCATCGGGATCTGCATCAGGTCTGCGCCGCCGGAGCCTGCGCAAAAGCCCTGATAGCGCTCATGGTCGATGAAAGTATCGTTGTCGGAAATACACAGCAGGCGCTTGTGGCCCAGACTCTTGAAATACCGGCCCATTTGATAGCCGCCGCTGTAATTGTCGATATTCAGGCTGCAAAAGCGCTCCGGCGCTTCTGCGGGCACGTCATAGGCGACGAATGGGATGCGCATATGCTGCCGCAGCCAGCGGTAATCCTCCTGGCAAAAGCCGATGAGGATCAGCCCCTCCATGTTCCACATGGAGGCAAAGCGGATGATCTCTTTGGTTTCCGCGACGGTCTTGACCATCATAAATTTGTGGGCCTTTTCGATCTCGACGGACAGGCAGTTCAGTGAGGAAGCGATAAAGGGGTCCTCCAGCACGCGGTCTTCGTATTTTTCGTGGCGGTTGACCGCGACACCGATGATACCGGAGTCGTTCTGCGCCAGCAGGATCCCCGCCATGCTGGGGATATATTCCCGCTTTTCCAACAGCTCCTGCACCTTTTTCACCGTCTCGTCCGACACCCTTTGGGTCTTGCCGTGGATCACATTGGAAACCGTCGCCGTACTGAGGCCCAGTTCCTCGGCGATGTCGCTGATCCTGACGCGTTTTTCATCCATTCTATGAGATTCAGTCCTTGCGCCAGACCTGGCGGTCGACGATGCCGGTATAGCTCTGGATGATCCGAGTTACCTTCATGGACACGTTTTCTTCCTGATAATCCGGCACGGTGGTGCAGCCCAGGCCGTCCTTCTTCATGGCGACAGCCATCTCCACCGCCTGCAAAAGGGAGTCGGTGTCGATGCCTGCCAGCAGGAAGCAGCCCTTATCCAGCGCTTCCGGCCGCTCGGTGGAGGTGCGGATACACACCGCCGGGAAAGCCCGTCCCACCGAGGAAAAGAAGCTGCTCTCCTCCGGCAAGGTGCCGGAATCAGACACCACGCAGAAGGCGTTCATCTGCAGACAGTTATAGTCGGAAAAGCCCAGCG
>CALZCW010000176.1 GCA_945635805.1 uncultured Clostridia bacterium | reverse complement strand
TGGACGGCCTCCGCGTTTTGTCCTGCGAGGTCAGGGTGGACCGCGATATGACTGTTAAGCTGCCCGCTGATACAGATCCCCTATAAAGAATTCCAACAAGGTTCCCTATATTGCGCACTCTCACAGCATAGGAACGCTGATCTTGCAATAATATGCAAGAATCTGGTGTATCTGCGGCGTGCCCTGCTGCGGCCTGAAACAATTACCAACAACGCCTGCGTATAATAATATATAGATTAAGGAGGCTTTGCCATGGAAACCGATCTTTCCTCTCTGACCCTTGCCCCCTGGGAGATCATTCTGCGGTTATTCTGCGCCATGCTCATCGGCGCGGTCATCGGTACGGAACGGGAGTACACCCACCGGCCGGCCGGAATGAGGACCCATATGCTGGTGGCTTTGGGCTCCTGCGCCGTCATGGTGGCAAGTCAGTTGATCTTCTGCCAGTACCGGGCGGTGGGCGCTTCGCCAGACCCGACCCGCATCAGCGCCCAGGTCATCACCGGCGTGGGCTTCCTTGGCGCGGGGACCATCCTGCGGGAGGGCGCAACGGTCAAGGGCCTTACGACAGCCGCCAGCCTGTGGGCGGTGGCCTGCCTGGGAATCGCCGCCGGTGCGGGACAGTACCTTCTGGCGGGAGCCGGCATGGTGTGCATGCTGATCATCCTGGTGTTCTTTGAGTGGCTCCAGAAGAAGCTGATTCTGTCTCGGCAGTTGGTCTACCGTCTGCGGGTCGAGTGTTGCGAAATCGCCCACAGCCTGAATTTGCTTTACACTTTGGCAGGGGAGCTGGAGGTCAGCTTCAGCGCCGTACAGGTGGAGCCCGCCACGGATTCGCCCTCCGTCATCACGCTGAAAGCGGATTTTTCCGGACGTCATGGCGAAAAGCGTCTGCAGACCATGCTGAGCAGACTGACCGATGACGGCTGCATCTCCTCTGTCAGTACGGAGGAACATTCATAAAGGAACAGGATGTTCCGACTATTCAATGTTATAAAATAAATTGCGCGTGCCGGGGCTTGCTTTGATCGAAATTAAGCCCCGGCCGCGCAAATTTTTTGTATATTTTTCCATATTTCCTCTTGAAATCTTGCAATCCAGACGTTAAAATGATAATTGGTGGATGTTTTTTGATCCATTAAAAATTGAAAAGAGAGGTCAGGAAAATGGATGTACTTATTGTTCTGGTCATCTTTGCCGCCATGTTGGCGCTGGCTTTTGCCGCATTCAACTTCTTTGGCGTGAAAAAGATGTCCGAGGGCACCCAGCGGATGAGTGAGATCGCCTCTGCCATTCGTGTCGGTGCCAACGCGTTCATCAATTATGAGTACCGGGTGCTGCTCATCGTTGTCCTCATCGTGGCTGTGATCCTGGCGATCGTGACCACCTGGCACGCTGCGGTGGCGCTCATCATCGGCGCCGTCATGTCCGCCTCTGCCGGATTTGTGGGCATGAAGATCGCCACCTACGCCAACGTGCGCGTGTCCAACCGTGCGCGGGAGACCAAGGATATCGGCAAAACCGTCAAGGTCGCTTTCCGCGGCGGCTCTGTCATGGGCCTGTGCGTCGGCGGCTTTGCAATGCTGGGCCTGTTTTTGGTCTACATGATCTTCGGCATCGGGCTGAAGCAGCTGGATGTCACCGAGGCGTCTGTCGAAAACCTGCTGGGCCTGAAGTTCATCCCCTTTACCATGACTCTCTCCGGCTATGCCCTGGGCTGCTCCATGGTCGCCATGTTCAACCGTGTCGGCGGTGGTATCTATACCAAGGCCGCGGACATGGGCGCTGACCTGGTAGGTAAGACCGAGGCACATATTCCCGAGGACGATCCCCGCAACCCCGCCACCATTGCCGACAATGTGGGCGACAACGTGGGCGACGTGGCCGGCCTTGGCTCCGACCTGCTGGAAAGCTATGTTGGAGCCATCTCCGCCGGCATCATTCTGGCCTACCATATGTTCCTGCGTTCGTCTGCTAAGGGCCTGGGCATGACCAATGATCTTTTGAGCAAATGTATCCTCTTCCCGCTGATCTTCGCGGCTGTCGGCCTGATCGCCTGCTGCGTTGGCATCGCAACGCTGCTCTTTAAGAAAAAGATGTCCAAGAATCCCCACAAGGATCTCAACGGTGCAACGTATGTTTCCGCCGCCCTGACGGTTCTGCTGGGACTGGGCGCGTCCTATCTGCTCTTCGGCAAGAGCGACGGCGCCATGATGAAGGACGCGCTGGGCTTTGCCGCAGGCTTCTTCTCTCCCTGGATCGCCGCCGCCGTCGGTATCGTCTCCGGCGTGGTGATCGGTATGTTCGCAGAGTTCTATACCTCCGCTGACTACAACCCCACCAAGCGCCTTGCCAGAGCCTCCCTGGAAGGTTCTGCTCTGACCATCACCCAGGGCATGGCGCTGGGCATGAAATCCTGCATGCTTCCCTGCATCATCCTGGGCCTGGGCATTGTGGTGGCTTATAACGTCTCCGGCATGTACGGTGTTGCCATGGCCGCCATGGGTATGCTGTCCTTTGTCACCGCCACCGTCTCCGTGGATACCTACGGACCCATTTCCGACAACGCCGGCGGCATCGCCGAAATGTCCGAACTGGAGCCTGAGGTACGCCAGATCACCGACACCCTGGATTCCGTTGGCAACACCACCGCTGCCATCGGTAAGGGCTTTGCCATCGGTTCCGGCGCTCTGGCAGCTCTGGCGCTGATGATCTCCTACCTCTATTCCTACCAGGAGGCGGGTGTCGATCTGATTCTGAATCTGATAACCCCCTGGACCCTGGCCGGTGCCATCATCGGCGGCGCACTGCCGTTCCTGTTCTCAGGCATGCTTATTGAAGCCGTCGCCAAGGCAGCCAGACAAATGGTCG
>CALZCW010000175.1 GCA_945635805.1 uncultured Clostridia bacterium | reverse complement strand
AGCGCATCCTTGGTAAGGATGAGGTCGGCAGTTCGAATCTGCCCAGCAGCTCCAAGAAAAGCTCCTGAAATCCTAAGATTTCAGGAGCTTTTCTTTTTGTCTGGCTTTAAATTTTGTCGGCAATTTGTTAGTAAAATATTAGGGAGAGGGTGACCTGCACCGCGACCCACACTGAGGTCGGCATGGTGAAACGCAGCGCGCGGAAACAGGCGGACGGCTGCGTCCCACAACGCATCGGAGCTTTGCTTTGCTTTCCGGGTGGACTGACGACAAGCGCAAGAGAACTTGCCCGGCTCCTGTGAATTCCGACCGATCGCGGCGAAGTTGCGGGAGTAAGGATTCTCGGCGGGCAAAACATTGCAGAAACGGAGATGCCGTGCCGTACAGTTTCGAATGCGTCGGGGAAACACCGATTGACAAATACCTGACGCTGCGGCAAAAGGAGAACGTTGCTCGGACGCAGGAGGATATTTTGCACATGGTGGAGAGCGTTTGTTTGGTGAAAATGATGAAATTAAAATATTTTTTGAAAAGATGAAAGAAAGCTTACCCCCTTCTGCGTCTATCGGACCGGAGCAGCAAATGCTGCCAAGAACATGCGGAAAGGGCGCTTCTTGGTAAAAGTCCAAAAAAAGCTGTGAAAAATCTTTTTATTGTACATATTGCCTGTTTCATATTGTGATCGTATAATAAATTCAGCCACTTTCCGTAAAGAATAATAGGAGGAAAAGCGATGAGAAAAAGCGCCCACAAGTGCATTGTTGCGCTGGTTCTGACTGTTGCAATGGCCGTCAGTCTTGTCCTGCCTGCTGCCGCTGCAGAGGAGGAGAGCAAAACCGTCACCATCCTGCAGACCAGTGACCTGCACGGCATGGTCAACCCCTATGACTATGCTTCCAACAAAGTGAGCAAGACCAGTCTGGCGCATGCGGCAACCATCATCAAGGCGGAACGGAGCAAGGACCCCAATCTGCTTCTGCTGGATACCGGCGACACCACTCAGGCCAACTACATCCAGGAATTCCTCAATGAAAATCCAAACCCCATCATTGGCGCGCTGAACTACTTGGACTATGACGCCTGGACCCTGGGCAACCACGAGTTCAACTTTGGCTTCAGCTATGTCACCAAGGAGATCAGCGAATTTGAAGGCGTCACCCTGGCCGGCAACATCTACAAGGCGGATGGCAGCCGTTGGATAGACGCCTATCATATTTTCGATGTGGACGGCGTGAAAGTTGCGGTGTTCGGCATCGACGCCCCGCACGTCCCCCAGTGGGAAAAGACGGACCCGACCCACTATGACAACATGAGCTTTACCTCCCCCATGGAGGAGACCGGCAAGATCCTGAAGGAGCTGGACGGCAAGGCCGATGTGGTCATCGGCAGCATCCACTATGGTCTTGAGGGAGAATACGGTACGGAGGGTGTTCGGGCTCTGGCGGAGACCTATGGTGACCGTATCGACGCGCTGCTGATCGGTCACGCTCACGCCGTAGTGGACGAGACCATCGGCGGTATCCCCGTGCTGGAGCCGGGATCCAACGGTCAGTACGTCAGTAAGGTGACTATCACCCTGACCGGGAGCGGCAGCGGCTGGACGGTGGATAAGAGCGCCACCACCGGCGAGCTGCTGGACTGCTCCGCCGTGACGCCCGATGCCGACTTCCTTGCGGAATTCAAGTCCCTGCATGAAAAGAGCCTGGCTATGGCCTCCCGAGAGGTCGGACAGGTCGGCAAAACCTTTCTGGATCCCGTGGAGCTCCTGCCCGGCATCCCCAACGCCATCATTCAGGACAATCCCGTCATCGACCTGATCAACAAGGTCCAGATGGAGCAGACCGGCGCGGACGTGTCTTTGGCCGCCCTGTTTGATTCCTCCTCCAATCTGGAGGCAGGACCCTTCCTGCACAGGGACAGCGTGAAGATCTATAAGTATGACAACACACTTTTCGCTGTCAAGGTCACCGGCAAGCAGCTCAAGGCGATTATGGAACGGCAGGCCGGCGGCTTTTTCAACCAGTATCAGTCCGGCGACGTGACCGTCAGCTTCAACCCCAATATCCGCATGTACAACTATGACGAATTTGCCGGCGTCAATTACGAGATCGACATCTCCAAGCCCGAGGGGCAGCGCATTCAGAATGTCACCTATCAGGGCAAGCCCCTCAGCGACACACAGACTCTGGTGCTGGCGCTGAATAACTACCGTTACGGCGGTCTGGTCTCCGCGGGTCTGCTCAACGAATCCGACGTGGTGTACGAGGGCGGCGCAGTCCGCGACATGATCACTGACTATGTCGCCTCTCTGCAAGGTCCCCTGATGCCTGAGTGCGACAACAACTGGAAGATCGTAGGCGCGGACCTGAGCGATCCGCAGAAGGATCTGATCTATGAAAAGGTCCGTTCCGGCGAGATCGCCATCCCTGTCTCCGAAGACGGACGCACGCCTAACGTGGCGTCTCTGAACGGTCCGGCTCTGCGCGCCTCCGGTGTGCTGCCTGCGCTGGCTGCCGGCGAGACGGAGACCCCGGTGACTTCCTCCGAGCCCACAGAGTCCTCCGAACCTCAGACCGGTTCCACCTACACCGTACAGCCCGGCGACTGCCTGTGGAGCATCTCTCAGCGCTTCTACGGCACCGGTACCCGCTGGAATGTGATCTATGAGACCAACAAGAGCATCATCCGGAAACCCGACTTCATTCAGATTGGGCAGATCCTGGAGATTCCCGCGGCTTAAATATCCTCTCTGCTCAAAATAGCGGACGGGTGCGCTGCAAACGGACTCAGCGCAAAACAGGAGAGGAAACGACTTGCAAGGGTCGTACACGTGTCAAGCAAAAGCAGACACAAGAAAAGCTCCTGTAATCGCATTGGTTA
>CALZCW010000174.1 GCA_945635805.1 uncultured Clostridia bacterium | reverse complement strand
AAGGTGCGCCGCCATCCGGGCGTCGAGGTGCGGTTTCACACGGAGCTGCTCCGGGCCTGGGGGGATGGAGTCCTGAAGGGCGCGGAGCTGAAAGACAACCGAACCGGGGAGGTCACGAAATACACCGTCCCGGAACAGGACGGCACCTTCGGAATTTTCGTGTTTGTGGGCTATCAACCTGCCTCCAGCCTGTTTCAGGGCCAGGTGGAGCTGGACGAGGCCGGATATATCCGGACGAATGAAAGAATGGAGACCAACCTCCCCGGCGTGTACGCCGCCGGAGACGTCCGGCACAAGGAGCTGCGCCAGTTGGTGACCGCTGCCTCTGACGGTGCCATCGCCGCGACCCGGGCCGTGGACGATATCCTCCGGCAAAAAGAGAGCGGGAAAGCCGTCCCTACTTCACCCCCGGGCGTGGGAGCGTAAAAAACTATTTCGTGAGCGAAGCGGCTTGACAAATGCGCCCGGCTTCGGGATAATGGAAGAGAAGAAAAACGGGCAAAAAGCCCGGGAGGGGAGACGCAGCAGTGCGAAACAGCAAGCAAACGAGAAGACTGAACTGCCTCTGCATCATCCTGGTGCTGCTCATCGGCCCCGTCCGCTTTTTTTTGCGCGGCGCTGAGAGCGTTACCTTCAATTTTTTGACCTTCGCGCTCTTCACCGCCGCCGCGGTCATCTGGATCTTCCAGCTTCAGCGGCGTCTGCTCCGGCCGGAGATCCGCAAAAACCTGATCTGGGTCGGCCTCCTGATCATCCTCTGGATGCTCCTGCGGACCATCAAGTATGTGTTTACGCCGAAGTACTCCGTTGCGGAGCGGTATCTGTGGTATCTGTATTATCTGCCCCAGACCTTCCTGATGCTGCCGATGCTCTTTTCCGTCCTGCAGATCGGCAGGCCCCACGACCGGCCCATCAGCCGCCGCTGGAAGCTGCTGTACCTTCCCGCCGCCGTCATAGTTGTGGGCATCCTCACCAACGACCTGCACCAGCTTGCCTTCCGCTTTCCGGCGGGGCCGGAAAACTATGGGGAGGAGTATACCCACGGGCCGTTGTATTTCGCGTCGATGGCGTGGGTCATCGTGCTGTTTGTCGCCATGGTCGCCATCGTGTTCCGCAGATGCGCCGTCCGGGACAACCGCAAAAAGCTGTGGATGCCCTTCGTGCCGCTGGCCGTTGGGCTACTCTGCTTCGCCAGTTTTTTTGTCATGCAAAACGACGGAATTATTTCCCTTTACAAGGTGCCTGAGATCCTCTGCTTTGTCTACGCCGCCTTTATGGAGTGCCTGATCCTGGCGCGGCTGCTGCCCTCCAACGACAGCTATGACGATCTGTGGAATGCCTCCTCCATCGGCGCGGGGATCATGGCCCGCGACGGCTCCATCCGTTACAGCGCGGCCCAGAAAAGCCGCGTCACACCGGAGCAGGTCCGCACGGCGGAGCATGAGGCGGTGCTGCTGGAGGACGGCAGCATTGCCCTGCGCAGCCACCCCATCCGCGGCGGCTACGGCTTCTGGACCGAGGATGTTTCCGAGATCAATCGCCTGAACCGGGAGCTTGCGGAGACGGGCGATGTGCTGGCGGAGGAAAACGCCATGCTGGAGGCGGAAAACAAGCTGGCGGAGGACCGGGTCAGGATGGAACAGCAGGACCGCCTCTACAGCGGCATCGCCGGGAGCGTCAAAGCCCAGCTCGACGGCATCAGCGCCTTGCTGGACGACCTGCCGGAGGATGAGGCGGCCTTTGAGCAGACGATGAAGTACGCCTGCATCCTGAATACCTATGTCAAACGGCGCTCCAATCTGCTGCTGCTGTTTCACCAGAACAGAAAGCTCCACAGCACCGAGCTGCGCCTTGCCATCGCGGAATCGCTGGAATATGTGCGGCTTTACGGCGTCAAGGCCCACGGGGATTTTTCCGGGGAGGCGGTGCTGCCGGGAGAGCTGCTGCTGGCTGCCTACGGGCTGTTTGAGGCGGCGCTGGAGGCCGCCCTTCCCGAGACAGACGCGGTCTTTCTCCGGCTGCAGATCAAAGACGGCGCGCTGACGCTGCGGATGGAGCTGAATTCGCCCCGCGTCTGCCTTGAAAAGAACGCCATGGCTGAAACCATCGCCGCCCTCCACGGGACGCTGGAGACGGCCCTGGAGGAACAGACCGAGTATGTCTGCCTGACGCTGCCTGCGGGAGGTGCGGAAGCATGACTGCTTATTTTGAAGTTTCCATGACGCTGCAGGGCGTTTTCGGTGTCTGCGCCCTCACGCTGATGGCAGGAGCGCTGTTTGTCCTCGTCGGCGTCTGCAGCCTGCGCCTGGGCTGGCGGAGCGTCCTGGCCGCGTCCGTGCTGACCGCCGCTTCTTTTTCTCTGCTGCAGGGCATCGGAGACGTCAGCTATTGCCGTTTTTTTGGCCATACGCCGATGTTCCTGGCCGGGGCCATCGGTGCGTTGCCCTGTGCCGCCGTGGCGCTTCTGCTGCTACTGCTGGCCGGTGCCGAAACGGTGTTTTTCGTGGGGCTGAAGCGCAGATGGGAGAATATGCTCACGCCCATGGCGCCGAAAGAGAGCCTGGACGCCCTGCCGGACGGCATCTGCTTCTTCGCCCCCAACGGCCAGCCCCTGCTGGTCAACACTCGGATGAACCGTATCTGCGGCGAGCTGTTCGACGCGGAGCTGCTGAACGCGGAGGCTTTCTGGCAGCGGCTGCAAAATGGCGAGGGAAACGCCCGGTTCCTGCGCACCGGGGAGACGGTGCTCCTGCAAACCGGGGACGGGCGCATCTGGGATATCCGCCAGAGAAAGCTGACCGTGGACCGCTCCGAGATCCGGGAGCTGACCGCCTGCGACGTGACGACGCCCTACCGGCTCAGTCAGGAGCTGGACCAACGGAATCAAAGTCTGCGC
>CALZCW010000173.1 GCA_945635805.1 uncultured Clostridia bacterium | reverse complement strand
TTGGCCTCGGCGATCTCCTCCCGAAGCTCATTGATGCGGCGGAAGGAGACGGAGATTGCCTCGCACAGGGGCTTGTATTCCGCCTCATCCGGTTCCTCGTCGGTCACATAATCCTTATAGTAGACCTTGCCCAGCTTGGCGTAATTACGGCGGATTTTTTCCTGTTCCTTTACGATCTCCAGACGTTTTTTGGAGGCCAGCGCCACATACTTTGCCGCTTTTGCCGCAGACTGCGCGGCGGCATTTGCCTTGTCCTTAATGGTGTCCATAGATGCCATAGCAATTCCTCCTTATTCTTCCGATGTTTCTTCAGGCGCGGGCTCCCCGGCAGAGGCAGCCGCGCGGTTTACCAACATATTCGCCGGGTCGGGCCGCTTGACCAGCAGGACGTAGAGCAAAACGCCCACTGCCAGCAGGCAGGACACCGCCGCCAGGACCTGGCTGACGCGGAAGGGGCCCCAATAGAGGCTGTCTGTCCGCAGACCCTCGATCCAGGCGCGGCCCAGGCCGTACCAGATGATGTAGTACAGGAAAACCTGGCCGTCAAACTTGCGCTTCTTCGACAGAAAATGAATCAGGACCAGCCCGATGAGGTTCCAGAGCGACTCATACAGGAAGGTCGGATGCACATAGATCAGCTGGCCGTTCTCAATAATGCCCATACGAAGGAAGCTGTCCGTGACGCCGCCGTGGGCTTCCCGGTTGAAGAAGTTGCCCCAGCGGCCTATGGCCTGGCCGATGAGCAGGCCCAGACCGATGATGTCAAAGCTGGGCAGCATCTGCGCCCGGCGCTTTTTGCTCAGACCGCAGTAGAGGATCAGCGCCAATGACGCGCCTATGACGCCGCCGTAGATGGCCAGGCCTCCCTCGCGAATATTCAAAAACTGATACCAGGGGATGCCTTTACCAAAGAAGCGATCCCATTCAAAAATTACATAGTACAGTCTCGCGCCGACGATGGCACAGGGCAGTCCGACGAGGAGCATATTGAGGATGTCGTCCCCCGTCAGGCCGAAATCCTTGGCGCGGCGCATGGCATAGAGCACCGCCAGCAGCACGCCGAGGGCGATGATAACGCCGTACCATTTGATCTCAAATTGCGTCCCTGGGATGGTAAAGCCCTGGGAGGGGTCGATCTCGATGCCGAGACCTGGGAAGGTAATCGGTGATGTGTCAGAATACAAGGAAGCTCCCTCCTATCTCTTTGGGCGGACAACGGACAGCACCGCCCGCTCCCGGCAGACCGTCGCGGCCAGAAAGTCCCTCACGTCCGCCGGTGTGACGGAAGCATAGGCTTCCGGGAAGCGGAAATAGTCCACGCCGTCAAAATGATATGCACAAATACGATAACAGATACTCTCAAAGCTGTCAAGGTCTCTGGTACGTCTGCCCAGAGAAGATTTTTTCAGGCGCTGAAACAGCTCCTCCTCGAAGCCCTCCTGCCGGATGCGCTCGGCCTCCTGCAAAATGGCCTCCAGAACCTGCTCCGGTGCGTCGCTGTCGCCGTTGGCGGAAAGCTGGCAGGCGTCCTTGACGCTTTCATATCCGGCGGAAAAACCGGCGTCGATGAGTCCGTCCTCATAGAGCCGCTGATAGAGGGCCGAAGACTCTCCCACCAGGATCTCCGCCGCCAGATCACCGATGATCTCCCGGCGCATGGCCTCCAGACCGGAAGCTGCCGGTTCACACTTAAAGCCGATGGCAAAGGTGGGCATGGAAACCTCCATGGTGCGGCTGACGGACGCCTGTGCCGGCGTCATGGCCTCCTTTTTGCCGTAGTCCCGCCGGGGAGGCGTCTGCATTTCTCCGCCGGTCACTGCGGCGGCAAGCTCCGCCACCTTCTCAGCATCCACGTCGCCGACCACGCACAGGAGCATATTGGCCGGCCGGTAAAAGGCCCGGAAGCAGTCGTAGAGCAGCTCCGGCGTGATGGCGCCGATGCTCTCCACCGTGCCGACAATGGGCCTGCGGACGGGGTGCTCTGCGTAGAGGGCGGCGAACAGGTTTTCCGACACCTGAGTCTCGGGGCTGTCCTCATACATGCGGATCTCCTGAGCGATGATGCCCCGCTCCTTTTCCACGCTCTCGGCGGTGAAATAAGGCGTGGTGACCATCCGCAGCAGGAGGCTGAGATTTTCCTCAAAGCTCTCGGTGCAGGAGAAATAATAGGCCGTCATGGAATAGCTGGTAAAGGCGTTGCAGTTGGCACCGGTGCGGGCAAAGCCGTCCATGGCGTTGCCGTCGGGCAGGTCAAACATTTTATGCTCCAGGTAGTGGGCGATGCCGTCGGGCACCCGGCAGCGCCTGCCGGCGAGGGTGAAAGCCGTGTCGATGGAGCCGAAGTCCACGCCGACAAAGGCGTATTTCTGGGCAAAGCCCCGCTTGGGCACCACGCGGAGCAGCATGCCGTTGGGCAGACGGGCCTCAAAATAGCCCTCGCCGATCCGGGGAAAGGCAACGTAGTTCATCCCTGCACCCCCTTAAGGAAAAAGATCGTATCCGGCGTGAGACGCTGGGCTGCGCGGCGGATATCCTCCACCGTGAGGGCGGAGATCTTCTCCATCAGCACAGGCAGGTCGTCCCGGGGCGCCGTTGCGGCGCCGATGTAGTATTCGTCCAGCTGCACCGGCGAGTCCATGGACATGCGCAGAGAGGACAGCACCAGGCGGCGGGAGGTTTCCAGTTCCTCCTGGGTGATATCGCCCTGCTGGCAGGCCTCCAATTCGCGGAGGATCGCTGTTTTCGCCGTTTCGTAGTTTTCAAAGGCGATGCCGGAGGAAACCACCATGACGCCCTTGTAGCTTTCGATGCTGGAATTGGCGTAGTAGCACAACGACAGCTTCTCCCGCACGTTGCGAAACAGCTTGCTGTTCATGCTGCCGCCGAAGACGGCGTTGAGCAGCAGCAGGGCGGGAAAT
>CALZCW010000172.1 GCA_945635805.1 uncultured Clostridia bacterium | reverse complement strand
GGTAATGCTGTAGGCGGTCAGGCTCGTCTGGCCGGTAGAACCGTCCTTGGTAAATTCCATGTTGAGAATCGGCGAGAGATTGGTCTCACCGCGGCTCACCCGGCAGAAATCTCCCAGACTGTAGGCGATGAGCACATTTTTCCGCGTGCCGTCTTCCAGCCGGACGGTGCGCGACTCCACCTCTCCCACCAGATGGGAGTGAGCGCCCAGGATCACGTCCACACCGTTGTGGAACATGAGATCGGCGATCTTTTCCTGGGAGCTGCTGACCTGGCTGACATTTTCGCTGCCCCAGTGGAGACAGGCGATGATGATGTCCGGATTCAGCGCTTCCGCCGCCTGAATGACCGACAGGATGCCCGCCTCGTCGATTTGCTCATAATCCGAGTCATAGTCGCTGTAGAGCAGATCCACACAGTAGCGGTCGTCGGCGGGAAGGCTCATGCCGCCCAGTCCCTTGGTCATGGCGATCACCGCCACGCGGATGCCGTCCAGCTCCAGGCAGGCGACCTGATTGTCCTGCTTATCCTGCTGGGAGGAATAGGTTCCCATGGTCTGCATACCGTTGTTTTCGATGACCATCTTTGTCCGCTGCAGCCCGGCCAGACCGTTATAGACGCTGTAGGAATTGGCGGTCTGGAGCAGATCAAAGCCCGCGTCATTGAGGGCCGCCGCCAATTCGTCCGGGTAACTGCCCGTGGCGGGGCCGTAGGGCTCACCGGAAAAGTTGCCCTCAAAATTTCCGATGGTCAGGTCAGCCTTGGAAAGGCAGGCGTAGACATCGGAAAACTGGGACATAAAATCATAGGTGCCGTCGGGCTTGATGGCGTCGCTGAGCATCTCGTCCGTCAGGTAGATATCACCGACGGCATTGACGTTGATCACCCGGTCACCCGCCGGCTCCTGGGTGGTTTCCACCGGCGTCTGCTGACCGTCGCAGCCACATAGCAGCAATAAGATCAGAAGCACAGCAAAGGCTGTCATTCTGCGAAATATTCGTTTCAATATACTGACCTCCATCCTTGTGTCATTATTCTACAATAAATCTGCCCCGCAGACAAGGCCTTTTTCATAAAAATCGACAGGGCTTGACGGACATGGTATAATGGACCTAAAGAAATCATGTATCGCATAAGCATCATTGTAAAACTGATGATACTCAATCCGGCAAAAGGCGGTATGCTATGGCGCGTCGAAAAAAGAAAGAATCCAACCAGACCCTTGCCTTGGTCGTGACGGTCCTCGCTGCGGTGGCCTTTGTAGTGATCTTCGGTGTGATTGTCAGTTCCTGTTCCCACGGACCGTCTGTTGAGGAAACGGAACCGCCTGTCACGGAGGAGCCTCGGGAGACCGCGCCACTCAACGCCTACGCGCCGGAGGATTTCTATCTGGAGAACGGTTTCCTCCGCTATGGCACCGATTCCATGGTCGGCGTCGACGTATCCACTCATCAGGGTCTGATCGATTGGCAGGCGGTGAAGGGCGCCGGTGTGGAATTTGCCATCATCCGCGCTGGATACCGCGGCACCACCCAGGGCCTTCTCTATGAGGATGAGCTGTTCCGGGCCAATCTCGACGGAGCAAAAGAAGCGGGACTTCTGGTTGGCGTGTACTTTTTCTCCCAGGCCGCCAACGAAGAAGAGGCTGCCGAGGAGGCGGAGTTCGTCTGTGGGCTTTTGGACGGCGCAAAGCTGGACCTGCCAATCTATTACGACTGGGAGGAGGTTTCGGGCCAGAGCCGTATTCCCGGCGCTGCGGAGATCCCCATGACGGAATGTGCCGTGTCCTTCTGCGAGGCAATCAAGGCCCAGGGCTACGAAGCCGGCGTCTACTTCAACCAGACCTACGGCTACGACCATCTGGATCTGCTGGCACTGCAGGACTATTCCCTCTGGCTGGCCGAATACGGCAACACTCCCACCTTTGATTATCATTTTCACTGTCTGCAATACACCGACAGCGGCGTAGTGGACGGTATCGAAACGGAAGTCGACCTGAACGTGTTCTTCCGGTAAAAAAGCAAGGATGCCCGAGGCATCCTTGCTTTTTAATTCTTATATTAAAACCGATGTAAATAGCCGCTGTCCCGCAGGGAGACAAAGTCGTCGTCGGCCACGATAATGTGATCCAGCAGCGTAAGGTCCATGATCTCCAGCGCCTCCCGCAGGCGCAGGGTCAGTTCCACGTCCTCTTTGGAGGGCAGGGCGATCCCGCAGGGGTGGTTGTGGGCCAGCACAATGCCGGTGGCGTTGGCCGTCAGGGCCTCCTGCACCAGCCGCCGGATGGGTACGCCGGTGGCGTTGACGCTGCCCTTGGCCAGCAAGCGGCAGTTAAGCACCTGTCCAGCCGCGTCCAGGAGAAGCAGATATACCATCTCGTCCCTTGCGCCGTAGAAATAGGGCTGCAGATAATTGCCGTAGTCCCGGCTGTCGGCCAGACGCTTCTGCGCCCGGGAACGGGAGAGAAAATAGCGCCGGTGAAGCTCCGGGATCAGGCGCAGCAGCAGCACCGTGTCCTCATCCATCCCCTCCACGGTGGAAAGATCCTCCGCGTCGGCTTCCATGATGACGGCAATATTGGGAAATCTCTCCAGAATCTTCCGCGCCATCTCCCCCGCATCGTCCCTGCTGTAGCGCAGGAGCAGCTCCAGCAATTCCTCATCCTTGAGGCCGTCGGGGCTGCGGTGCATGAAGTTGTAGCTCAACGGATCATTTTTCATGGTCAGTCTCCCCTTCCAGCACCTTCTTCAGGTACTGTCCCGTAAAGGACGCCTCACAGGCAGCAACCTCCTCCGGCGTGCCGGTGACAACGATATTGCCGCCGCCGTCACCGCCCTCGGGGCCAAGGTCAATGATATAGTCCGCCGTTTTGATCACGTCCAGATTGTGTTCAATAACCAGCACCGTATTTCCCGCCCTG
>CALZCW010000171.1 GCA_945635805.1 uncultured Clostridia bacterium | reverse complement strand
GCAGTCCGCTGCACCTGTAACCTCATGCCTTTGCGCTCTGGAGGACGGCGGTGTTATGCTGGTGTACTATGATGGGGAAGCTGTGACCGCCCAGTCTTTTGACGACGAGTTTGCACCGGCGGAGACGGTCGTCCTGTCACCGGAGCTTCCCCTCTTCGGTGGCTTTTACCAGGGAACGGACAGCTATTTTCTGGTTTACGGTCAGGACAACCCGGAGGAAAACGACAGCACCGAGGTACTCCGGATTGTGCGCTACAGCAGAACCTGGGAGCGCCTCGCTTCTGCATCTCTGTACGGCGCCAATACCCGCCGCCCCTTCGCCGACGGGTCCCTGCGGATGGTGCAGTGCGGAGACTATCTCTATCTCCACACCGCGCATCAGATGTACCGCAGCCCAGACGGTATTATTTACCAGAGCAACCTTACCCTGTCAGTCCGTATTTCTGACATGGAAGTAACCGACGGCAGATTTGCCTTTGAAAATACCGAAACCGGCTATGTCAGCCGCTCCCTGGACCAGTTTATCGCGCTGGACGGCACTACGCTTCTCACGGCTGATCTGGGAAGCGCCGAGCCGCGCGCCGTGGTGCTGACCAAATACCTCCTTCCCGCCGGAAAGGACAGCTTTACCGGTCCCTGCAGGCAGGTGGAAGTGCTTCCCATCGGCGGCACCCTGGGCGACATGGAAACCGGCGTCACCCTCGGCGGTTTTGCTGTTACAGACAACGCCTATCTCGTGGCGGGAAGTTCTGTGGATCCTTTGTCGGATACCCGCAGCGGCGTACAGAATATTTTCGTCGCCGTCACAGACAAAAACGATTTCTCCACCGCCGGAACGAGTCTATTCTGGCTGACAAGCTATGAAGACGGCTCGGCAGTCTCGTCTCCACGGCTGGTCCGTGTGGACAGTGAGCGCTGTCTGCTGCTGTGGAACGAGAATACGAACTTGCACTATGTTCTTTTGGACAGCATGGGTGTTCCCCAGACAGGCATCCTTACGGCCATCGTACAGGCACCGGACTGTGAGCCGCTGGTGCGGGGTGACTGCATCCTCTGGTATTACATGGATGAGGGCTCCCCCGTTTTCTGCTCCCTTGATTTGGAGGATCCCTTACTGCCGGTCCAGGTCACACAGCCAGACGCGGCGGTCCATCAGTGTGTCTTTGTGCCTGAACTGCTGACGGCGGCCTCCTGCGAAACCGGCGGCTTGATGCAGTATATCTGCCATGGCTGCGGCAAGAACTACCAGGTGTCCTTGCCTGCAACAGGCCATTTCTGGGATGACGGCACCGTGACGCTCGTCCCGACGCAAACCCAGGGAGGAAAGCTGACCTATGTCTGCACCGTATGCGGCGCAGTTCAGATTAAGCCGCTGCCGCCTCTGGACGAACCGGTGACTCCAAGCGATACTGAACCGGAGCCACCCCCGGACGAACCGGCAACTCAAGGCGATACTGAGCCGGAGCCACCCCTGGACGAACCGGCAACTCAAAGCGACACTGAGCCGGAGCCACCCCTGGACGAACCGGCAACTCAAAGCGACACTGAGCCTGAGCCCGTGGAGCCGAATGTGCTGCTGCAGTTTACCGACTTGCCTGCCACATCACACTGGTCCTATCCGGGCATTGTCTACGTTGTTGAGCACGGTCTTTTTAACGGGCTGAGTGCTACAACCTTTGCGCCCGAAGCCGCCATGACCCGCGCCATGCTGGTGACTGTTCTGTGGCGCTATGTCGGCTCACCGCAGGAAGATACTGCACCTTTTTCCGATGTGAAGGCAGATGCCTGGTATGCAGAGGCAGTCGCCTGGGCAAATCAAAACAACATCGTCAACGGCGTTGGTTATGGCTGCTTTGATCCCGACGGCAACGTGACCCGGGAGCAACTTGCTACGATCCTCTACCGTTTTGCCCGTTGGGAAAACCGCGACATCGGGGGCAGCGCAGAACTGAAGGGTTTCTACGACGCAGGCTGCGTGAGCAGTTGGGCCCTGGACGCGGTGCGCTGGGCGGTTTCTGTCGGGATCATCGGCGGCTCAGCCGAAAATGGGCGGCTCATGCTGTTGCCGGACGGAAGCGCGACTCGTGCCCAGGTGGCCACCATGCTCATGCGCTATATGGAGGCAGAAGGAACAGAATGACACTGCAAGAACTGCTTTTTGCCATGGCGGAGGAAGAATACGGGCACTTTCAGGCCAAGCTGATTCCCACGGTGGACCCTGCGCTGATCCTGGGCGTCCGTATGCCCAAGCTGCGCGCTCTTGCAAAGGAGATCAGCGGCAGTGCCGAAGCGGAGGACTTTTTGATTGCGCTGCCCCACATCTATTTTGAAGAGAACCAGCTTCATGCGGCTTTGATCGAACGGCTCCGGGACTATACGGCCTGTTTGGCAGCCACGGAACGTTTTCTCCCCTTCGTGGACATCTGGGCAACCTGCGACTGCCTTTCGCCGAAGGTATTCGGCAAAAACCGTGACGCCCTTTTACCGGAAATACGCCGCTGGATGTCGTCTGACAAGACCTATACCGTCCGCTTTGCCATGAAACTGTTGATGACCTGGTATCTGGACGAGAGCTTTTTCCCGGAGTGCCTTGCATGGGTCGCGGCGGTGGGTTCGGAGGACTACTATGTGAAAATGATGGCGGCGTGGTTTTTTGCGACGGCACTGGCTAAGCAGTATGCGACGGCACTTCCCTATCTGGAGCAGGAACGTCTTTCCATCTGGGTTCACAACAAGACCATTCAGAAAGCGGTAGAGAGTCACCGCATCACCCCCGAGCAGAAGATATATTTGCGAAGTTTGCGAAAAAAATGAAAATAATGCTTGCAAATTAGAACCGGATGTGATATTATATTTGGGCAAAAAGAATATCCGGGTGTAGCGAAGTTTGGTATCGCGCTTGAATGGGGTTCAAGAGGCCGCTGGTTCGAATCCA
>CALZCW010000170.1 GCA_945635805.1 uncultured Clostridia bacterium | reverse complement strand
GGTAAAGGTGATGTCAAAGGCTCTGGCGAAGCCGTCGCCGAAATAGTGGGAGGTGCCCGCCTGCAATGCCTTGCGGTCGTGCATCATGCACTCGATGGTATAAGTCGCCTCAGCGCCGTTGAACTTCTCCTTCTCCGTCTTTCTGCCCTTGGTCACAGGCATGGCAAGAACGTTTTCGCAGAAGTCGGCGTAGACATTGAGGATACGCTCCGTCTCCTCCTTGGCTTCCTCGGCGGTGGCGTGCATGGTATGGCCCTCCTGCCAGAGGAATTCGCGGTGACGCAGGAAGGGACGGCTGGTCTTTTCCCAGCGCAGCACGCTGCACCACTGGTTGTACATCTTGGGCAGGTCGCGGTGAGACTGGATAACGTTGCGGAAATGCTCACAGAACAGAGTCTCGGAGGTGGGTCGGATGCAGTAGCGCTCCTCTAACTTGTCGCTGCCGCCCATGGTGACCCAGGCGCACTCCGGCGCGAAGCCCTCCACATGGTCCTTTTCCTTCTGCAGCAGAGATTCGGGGATGAGCATGGGCATATAGACATTCTCGGCCCCTGTTTTCTTGAACTCGGCATCCAGCAGCTTCTGGATGTTCTCCCAGATAGCGTAGCCGTAGGGGCGGTAGATGAACATTCCCTTGATCGAGGAGTAGTCGATCAGCTCCGCCTTCTTGCACACGTCGGTGTACCACTGGGCGAAGTCCACCTCCATATCGGTGATTTGCTCCACTTTTTTATCTTTCGCCATAAAACCGTTTCTTCCTTTCGGTAATATTCCGATCTTATTGTATCACGTTTGTCAAGGCCCTGAATAGAATGGGTTGCAATCATTTTCCTCAAAGGAGGAGTGCATATGGTAACGCTTACCATCACCCTTGACCCGGTGGTCGCGGCCTTCTATGAACGTGTCGCGGCCCGTGCCCAGCTTCCGCTGGAAAACGTGCTTGCCGACGCCCTCTACAAGCTGGCCGGAGAGCTTTCTTTGGAAGCAATGCGGGAGAAATAGCGAAAAGGGAATTGTTTTTTGCCGCAAAAGCTGATATAATGCCCCCAGAGGTGAAACAAATGAAATCGATCCGTGACGTTTATAAAATCGGCAAGGGGCCGTCCAGCTCCCACACCATGGGGCCGGAGCGTGCCGCCAGACTGTTTTTGGAAAGATACCCCGATGCGGACCGCTATTGCGTGAAGCTCTACGAATCTCTCAGCAAGACCGGCCGCGGTCACGGTACCGACCGCGTGCTCTATGAGGTCCTGGGCAAGGCCCATACCGAGGTGCAGTTCTGCGACTACACCACGGAGAAGCTCCCCCACCCCAACACGCTGGATTTTATCGCCTACCGCGGTGAGGAAGAGCTGGGAAAAATGCGGGTGGCCTCCATCGGCGGCGGCGATATTCTCATCGACGGCGAGGATCCGGCCATTCAGGACGAGGTCTACCCGGAAAATTCCTTCGCTGAAATCGAGCAGTTCTGTGCATGGCGCTACATCTCTCTGAGTGAATATGTGGAGCTCAACGAGGGGCCGGAGATCTGGGACTTCCTGTCGGAGATCTGGCGGGCAATGAAGCGTTCCGTGGAGCTTGGCCTGCACACCGACGGGATTCTGCCCGGCGGCCTTAACGTACAGCGCAAAGCCAAACACCTGTTTGAGCAGGAGAGTGACCATGAGCTGCCCCAGGTGCGGGAGCTGCGGCTGGTCTGCTCCTACGCCTTTGCCGTCGCCGAGGAAAACGCCGACAACGGTACCATCGTCACCGCCCCCACCTGCGGCTCCTGCGGCGTTTTGCCGTCGGTGCTGCTCTATATGCAGGAGCGCCACGGCTATTCCGATGAAAAGGTCCTGCAGGCCCTGGCCGTCGCCGGGTTGTTCGGCGCTCTGGTCAAGCGCAACGCCTCCATTTCCGGCGCGGAATGCGGCTGTCAGGCGGAAATCGGTACCGCCTGCTCCATGGCGGCGGCTGCCTTGTGTACGCTGAAAGATATGACCATCGCCCAGACGGAATATGCCGCCGAGATCGCCATGGAGCATCAGTTGGGCCTGACCTGCGACCCCATCTGCGGCCTCGTGCAGATCCCCTGCATCGAGCGCAACGCCGTCGCTGCCAAGCGGGCCATGGACGCGTTCAACCTGTCCAGCTTCCTCTGCGGCACGAGAAACATCAGCTTCGACATGGTGGTGCGCACCATGAAAGAAACCGGTCAGCACATGAACGTCTGCTACCGCGAGACCTCCGAGGGCGGTCTTGCACGCCTGTATAACCGCCGCAGAGCGGAATAAAACACACAAAGGAAGTAGTACTATGAAGCTCGGTATCGTCGGTCTGCCCAATGTGGGCAAGTCTACCCTGTTTAACGCCATCACCAACGCGGGTATCCCCGCGGACAACTACGCTTTCTGCACCATCGACCCCAACGTGGGCGTCGTCGCCGTGCCGGATGAGCGGCTGGAATGGCTCCGCGACCTGCACAATCCCAAAAAATTCACCCCCGCCGTCATCGAGTTCGTCGATATTGCGGGTCTGGTCAAAGGCGCGTCCAAGGGTGAGGGTCTGGGCAACAAGTTCCTGTCCAACATCCGCACCACCGACGCCATCATCCATGTGGTACGCTGCTTTGACGACAGCAACGTCACCCACGTCGAGGGCAGCACCGATCCCCTGCGGGACATCGACATCATCAATCTGGAGCTGATCTTCTCCGACGTGGAGATGTGCGAGCGCCGCATTGACAAGGCCCAGAAGGCTGCCAAGGGCGGCGACAAGCGCTTTGTCCATGAGGCGGAGGTCTTTCAGGGGCTTCTGGCCCATTTGAACGAAGGAAAGCTGGCCCGGACCTATGACTGCTCCGACGAGGACCGCGCCCTCATCGCCACCAGCGACCTGCTGACCCTCAAGCGCACCATCTACGCCGCCAACATCTCCGAGTCCGACGTGGAAGCCCC
>CALZCW010000169.1 GCA_945635805.1 uncultured Clostridia bacterium | reverse complement strand
AAGCAAAGTGCCCAGAAGAGGTAATGTTCCCAAGAGAGAGGTCCTTCCGGATCCTGTCTACAAATCCACTCTGGTAACTAAGCTCGTTAACAGCGTCATGCTCGACGGCAAGAAGGGCGTTGCCCAGAGAGTCGTCTATGGCGCATTTGAAATCGTCGAACAGAAGACCGGCAAAAACGGTCTTGACGCATTCCAGCAGGCGATGGAAAACATCATGCCTTCCCTGGAAATCAAGTCCCGTCGTGTCGGCGGCGCCACCTACCAGGTCCCTCTGGAGGTCCGTCCCGAGCGTCGTCAGACTTTGGGCCTGCGCTGGCTCACGACCTATGCCCGTAAGCGCAGCGAGAAGACAATGAAGGAACGTCTCGCAGGCGAGATCATGGATGCCTGCAACAACACCGGCGCCTCCGTGAAGAAGCGCGAGGATACCCACAAGATGGCAGAGGCCAACAAGGCATTCTCCCATTTCCGCTGGTAACCGAAAAGGAGTTACAAAATGCCGAGAAATTGTTCTCTTGAGAATACGAGAAATATCGGTATTATGGCGCACATCGACGCCGGCAAAACCACCACGACCGAGCGTATGCTCTTCTATACCGGCCGCACCTACAAGCTGGGTGAGACCCACGAGGGCAACGCGGTCATGGACTGGATGGAGCAGGAGCAGGAACGCGGCATCACCATCACGTCTGCTGCCACTACTTGCTTCTGGCGTCATTGCCGCATCAACATCATCGACACGCCGGGCCATGTGGACTTCACTGTTGAAGTGGAGCGCTCCCTGCGCGTGCTCGACGGTGCGGTGACCGTGCTGTGCGCCAAGGGCGGCGTTGAGCCCCAGACCGAGACGGTTTGGCGCCAGGCCGACAAATACAATGTACCGCGCATGGTCTATGTGAACAAGATGGACATCATGGGCGCCGATTTCTTCAATGTTCTCAACATGATGCACGATCGGCTCAAATGTAACGCGGTCCCGATTCAGCTGCCCATCGGCTCTGAAGCTGAGTTCAAAGGCGTCATTGACCTGATCAAAATGAAGGCCAATGTCTTCTATGATGAGCTTGGCAAGGATGTGCGCGAGGAGGAGATCCCTGAGGATCTGATGGATCTTGCCCAGGAATACCGGGAAAAGCTCCTGGAAGCCGTCTCCGACCAGGATGACGAGATCATGGAGCTGTACCTGATGGGCGAGGAGATCCCCGAGGACAAGATCCGCGCCGCCATCCGCAAGGCTACCATCGGCGTTCATATGATCCCCGTGACCTGCGGCACCTCTTATAAGAATAAGGGTGTGCAGGAATTACTGGATGCGATCGTGGATTATCTGCCGTCGCCCCTGGACAAAAAGGGCATCAGCGGCATCAACCCCAAGACCGAGGAGGAGGAGTTCCGTCCCGCTGACGACTCCGCGCCCTTCTCCGCCCTGGCCTTCAAGATCGCAACCGACCCGTTCGTCGGCAGACTCTGCTTCTTCCGTGTCTACTCCGGCACCGTCGAAAAAGGGACTACCGTCCTCAACTCGACCAAGGGCGCCCGGGAACGCATGGGCAGAATCCTGCAGATGCACGCAAACCACCGCGAAGATCTGGATGCGGTCTATTCCGGCGATATCGCCGCCGTTGTGTCCGTCAAGAACACCACCACCGGCGATACCCTCTGCGACGAGAAGCATCCGATCATCCTGGAATCCATGGACTTCCCCGAGCCTGTCATCCGCGTGGCCATTGAGCCGAAAACCAAGGCCGGCCAGGAAAAAATGGGCATCGCCCTGATGAAGCTGGCAGAGGAAGATCCCACATTTAAGACTTATACAGACACGGAGACCGGGCAGACCATCATCGCCGGTATGGGTGAGCTCCATCTGGAGATCATCGTCGACCGCCTCCTGCGGGAGTTCAAGGTCGAGGCCAATGTGGGCGCGCCTCAGGTCGCCTATAAGGAAACCGTCCGCAAGTCCGCTGATGTGGATATGAAGTATGCCCGCCAGTCCGGCGGCAAGGGCCAGTACGGTCACGTCAAGATCAAGCTGGAGCCCAACGAATCCGGCAAGGGCTACGAATTCATCAACGCGGTCACCGGCGGTGCCATTCCCAAGGAGTTTATCCCCGCAGTTGATCAGGGCATCCAGGGCGCTATGACGGCAGGCGTGCTTGCCGGCTTCCCTGTGGTGGATGTCAAGGTCACCCTCTATGACGGCTCCTATCATGAGGTAGACTCTTCCGAGCTTGCCTTTAAGATCGCCGGCTCCATGGCCTTCAAGGAGGCCTGCCGCAAGGCAGATCCCGTGGTCCTTGAGCCCATCATGAAGGTCAGCGTCATTGTCCCCGACGAATATACCGGCGACGTCATCGGCGATCTTTCGTCCCGCCGCGGCAGTATTCTCGGCATGGAGCCCAGAAACGGCTCCACCCAGGTCGATGCCAATGTCCCCCTTTCGGAGATGTTCGGCTACGCGACCGACCTGAGAAGCCGCACCCAGGGACGCGGACAGTACTCCATGGAACCGAGCAAATACGTCGAGCTTCCCAAAAATATTCAGCAGGAAATCGTCGAAAAGCACGGTTCTTATTAAAAAATACTTGCTATTACGAAAAAGATAGTGTATAGTAGAACTATCTGAGCAAAAAAATTTTATTTACCATTCATAAATCAAACAGGAGGATTTTTTCAATGGCAAAGCAGAAATTTGAAAGAACAAAGCCCCATGTTAACATCGGCACCATTGGTCACATCGACCATGGCAAGACCACTCTGACCGCAGCTATCACCAAGTATCTATCTTTCTTCGGCGATGCAGAGTTCACCGACTACGCTAACATCGATAAGGCCCCCGAAGAGAAGGCTCGTGGTATCACAATCAACACCGCTCACGTCGAGTATGAGACTGCTAACCGTCACTATGCTCACGTCGACTGCCCGGGTCACGCCGACTATATCAAGAACATGATCACCGGCGCTGCTCAGA
>CALZCW010000168.1 GCA_945635805.1 uncultured Clostridia bacterium | reverse complement strand
CTGTTCCCCCAGAGCAGCCTCGGCACCAGGCCCGCACGCAAGGGAAAAGTGTGGGTCTGGATCGTCGCTGTGGTGATCCTGGCGGTCTGCGTTTTGCTTCTTCTGCACTACAACAACATCTTATAATACCTGTCTTTGAAAAGTAACGAGAGAAAGTTCAACGGCTGCGAAATCGGATTTCGCAGCCGTTATTCTTTATTTCATAGCCTCCATGCGCTTTGTCAGCTCGGAGACGGTGGTCTCATATCCCTTTTCCATGAAGTTATAGCGCACCCGCTCCGGGTGCTCAGCGCCGAGAAGCCCAGCCACATAGCGAAGCATGGCGGGATTCTTTACCAGCATGGGGCCGGTCAGGTGGGTGCCCAGACAGTTGTTTTTGCGGAAGCCCTCGGCGCCTCCCTCGACCTCGTTGCCGAAGCCCATTTGCGTCTGAAACAGGGGCGTTTTCACGCCGCAGGTCCGGCTGCACTTGTTGATAAAGCCCACCAGCGGCTCAGGAAAACCGTCAAAGCTCATGATGCAGTCGCCGGTGATGCGGCGCTTGCTCTCCACCGTCGTAAAGTCCGCCAGGCCCAAAGCCTCATAGGAATTTCCGGCAGCGTCGGTGACGGTCCGGCCCAGAAGCTCAAAGCTGTTGCCCGTGAAAAGCATGGTTTTTCCCTCGTCACAGGCCGCCGCCAGCGCCTCACGGTACTGCATAAGCTGCGTCAGGGCCAGCTTCTGCTTCCGCTCTGTCCCGGAGCCCATATAATAGAAATCATAGCCGGAGATGTCCTTCGTTTCATAGAGAGAAAGCGTCTCCACCTGCACCTGGAAGCCCAGGTCCCGCAGGTACCGCGCCAAAACCGCCACGTTGGCATATTCTCCGTAGAGATTCATCACGTCATCATAAAGATGCAGGAGCTTTTTTTCCATAGCCATCCTCATTTCACAGTCACGTTGGACATGAATTTCTCCTTGTCCGAGAAGCAGGTCACGGCAAACAACTGCTCGTCGCCGCTGCTGCGAAGCTCTGCACAGGCAGCGTCAATGTCCTCAAAGACCTTGATCTTTTCTGCGGGAATATCCGTAAAGGAGAAGCGCATTGCCAGGTCGTTGCAGTATTTGCCGCAGAGATAGATTTTCTTCACCGAGGCGCTGGCAAGCTGTCCGAAGTCGATGTCCCAGAGCCAGGAGGTGTCGCTGGTGAAATATTTCCGGCTGACAGCGTCGACGATGATCACGAAGCTGCAGGGCTTGTTTCCCGCCAGAGCATATTTCAGGGACATATCATAGGAGATGGAATTTTCGTGCTTTGAGATCAGGAAGGTGCCCTGATGGCTGCCCAGGGTGAATTCCACATATCTGCCGTTTTTCAGAATATAGTTGCTCATCCGCTTGGCTGTCTCCGCCTCGGGCACGCCCACAAGGGTGCAGACGGCGTAGGCTGCCAGAATGTTGTATACATTGTAGATGCTGCGGAAGGCCAGGCGGATCTCATTCTCGCCGTTGACCGTGATGCGGCTCTCATTCAGGTCGATACCGGTGACGGTAAAGTCCGTTGCGTGGCGGGCAAAGTCGCAGGCCGTGCAGCGGTAGCTGCCCACATGGTTGAAGTGGTAGTAGTCATACACCATAGGCTTGCCGCACACCGGGCAGTACAGGCCGTCGTTGTAGGCGCCCGAGAAGGTGTCGGTGTCGGTGGCGGCGTGATCAAGGCCAAACCACAAAACCTTGTCCCTGCCCCGTCCGAACAGCGAGACCATGGGATCGTCGGCATTGAGCACCAGGGTCGTATCGTCGTGGATGCTCTCAGCAATGGCGTCAAAGACCCATTCGGGATGACCGTTGCGGGTGAGCTGGTCACGGTAGAGGTTGGTGATGACATAGTAGGTCGGATGGAACCAGCGGAAGGTCAGCTTGGCATAGCGCTCGTCCGACTCGATCAGCAGCACGTCCTGCTTCATTTTTCCGCTCATGGTGCAGGAGCTGAGGATCATGGTGGTGACACCCTCGATCTGGTTGGAGCCCTCGGCGTTATAGGCGACGGTCTTTCCCGCCGCCTGCAGGACCGAGGCGATCATCTCCACCGTGGAGGTCTTGCCGTTGCTGCCGGTGACGGCCACAACGGTTTTGGGCATTTCAATGCGGCGCAGTACGTCGGGGCAGAGCTTGAGGGCAAATTTGCCCGGCAGGCTTGTCCCCTTTCCCACTAAGCCGCCGATGAATTTTATCAGTCTGCAAACAATGATTGCAAGGAATTTTCTCATGTGTTTCTCCCTTTCCGCGCAGGTCGATCTCCGGGCGCAACTCGCTTATATTAGCATAGTTTGGCCCGTTATGCAAGCATATTTAAGAATTCCTCCTCGCTGAGGACGGGGATCCCCAGTTCGTTGGCTTTTTTCAGCTTGCTGCCCGCGTTTTCTCCCGCCACCACATAGGTGGTCTTTTTGGAAACGGAGCCAGAGGCCTTTCCACCGCAGGCTTCGATCTTCTCCGTGGCCTCATCGCGGGTAAAGAGGGACAAGGCACCCGTCAGGACAAAGGTCATGCCCTCAAAGCGCCGGTCCTCCTGTTTGGAGGTGCTGAGGAAGTTGACCCCCGCCTCCCGCAACCGGGAGATCATGTGGACGGACTGGGGATTTTCAAACCAAGAAGCGATATTCTCCGCCGTTATTGCGCCCACGTCCCGCACCTGGGTCAGCTCATCGCGGGAGGCGTTCATCAGGGCATCCAGAGAGCCAAAGGTCCTGGCCAGCACCTTTGCCGCTTTTTCTCCCACCTGCCGGATGCCCAGGGCGAAGATCAGTCGGCTGACGTCGTTGGCTTTGCTGGCCGCAATGGCGTCCAGCAGCTTGCTTGCCGCCTTTTCGCCGCTCTTCCAGAGGGTTTTCAGATCGTCCAGCTTCAGATAATAAATGTCTGCCGGGGAGGAAATATGGCCCATGGCGATGAGCTGCTCCACAATGGCGTCGCCCAGGCCCTCGATGTCCATGGCGTTGCGGGAGACAAAATGGG
>CALZCW010000167.1 GCA_945635805.1 uncultured Clostridia bacterium | reverse complement strand
AAGTGCGGCAGTGGGATCTTAAAGCGCAAATCCAAAAAAGGCTACGTCTATTACGCCTGTGAGCGGGGCGCGGAGTGCGGCTTCATGACCTGGGACGTCCCCACGGCCAACGATTGCCCGAGCTGCGGACAGACCCTGTTCAAGAAATCCGGCAAGGGCCATATGAAGCCCTTCTGCATCAATGAGGAATGTAAGGACTTCCTGCCGGAGGACAAGCGCGGCTATAAGCGGAGAATGCCCAAGGCCACCACGGAGACCGTAGAGAACGCCGAGGAGCTTGCCCCGGAAACAAAGACCGCAAAAGAAACAAAGTCAACGAAGGAAACAAAGAAGAAATGACAGAAGTGAAAGTCATCGGCGCGGGTCTTGCGGGCAGCGAGGCGGCGTGGCAGTTGGCCCAGCGGGGCTTCCGGGTCAGGCTCTATGAAATGAAGCCGAAGAAAATGACCCCGGCCCACCACTGTGCGGATTTTGCGGAGCTGGTCTGCTCCAACTCGCTGCGTGGCGACCGGTTGGAAAACGCTGTCGGGCTTTTGAAAGAGGAGCTTCGGCGGCTGGACAGCCTGATTCTGGCCTGCGCCGACGCGACCCGTGTGGAGGCCGGCGGCTGTCTTGCGGTGGACCGCTACGGCTTTTCCGCGCTGGTGACGGAGAAGATCCGTTCCCACCCCAATATCACCGTGGTCTCCGAGGAAGTGACCCGGGTGCCGGAGGGGCCTGTCATCATCGCAACGGGGCCTTTGACCTCCGATGCCATGAGCGATGCCATCGCCGACTATTTCGGCCAGACGGACTACCTTCATTTCTTTGACGCGGCTGCGCCCTTGGTGACCCTTGACTCCATCGACATGGATCACGCCTGGTACGCCTCCCGCTACGACCGGGGCACGGCGGATTATATCAACTGCGCCATGAGCCGGGAGGAATACACCGCCTTTGTCCGCGAGCTTTCCGCCGCCGAGGAAGCGCCGGTTCACGGCTTTGAGGACAAAAACGTCTTTGAGGGCTGTATGCCGGTGGAGGTCATGGCCCGCCGGGGTGAGGACACCCTGCGCTACGGCCCGCTAAAGCCCGTAGGCCTCAGGGACCCGAAAACAGGAAAAGAGCCTTACGCGGTGGTGCAGCTTCGCCGGGACAACGCGGCGGGGAACATCTATAATATCGTCGGCTTCCAGACCCATCTGAAATTCCCGGAGCAGAAGCGGGTGTTTTCCATGATCCCCGCCCTGCATGATGCGGAGTTCGTGCGCTACGGCGTGATGCACCGCAATACGTTTTTGAATTCACCCAGGCTTTTGGACCGCACCTATGCCGATCGCCGGGACCCGATGGTCGCCTTTGCCGGGCAGATGACCGGCGTTGAGGGCTATGTGGAGTCCTGTGCATCGGGCTATCTGGCGGCGGTCTCCATGGCGGCGCGGCTCAAGGGAGAGCCGGTCCCCGATTTTACCAATAAGACCGCCATCGGCGCTCTTGCCTATTATATCAGCGATGAGACCATTGCGAATTTCCAGCCGATGAACGTGAATTTCGGAATCCTTGCCCCTTTGGAGCAGCGTGTCAAGGGAAAAGGCAATAAAAACCTGGCGATTGCAAACCGCGCTCTGGCGCAGCTGCAGTCCATGACGGAAGGGAGCGCAGAAGAGATATGAAGATCATCATTGACGCCATGGGCGGCGACAACGCCCCGGAACAGATCGTCCTGGGCGCTTTGCAGGCCGCAAAGGAATATAATGTGGAGATCACCCTGGTCGGCAGGGGAGAAGAAATTCTCGATTCCATGAAAAAGCATGGCTGGGATACTCTGCCTGCCGGCGTGGAGATCGCCAACGCCGACGACATCGTGGATATGCACACCGATCCGGCGGAGGTCGTGCGGCAGCACAAGGGCTCGTCCATGGTCCTCGGCCTCAAAATGCTTTCTCTCGGCGAGGGCGACGCCTTTATCTCCGCCGGTAACAGCGGTGCGCTTCTGTCGGCGGCAACGCTGGTGGTCAAACGGATCCGCGGGATTCGCCGCGCCGCTTTTGCGCCTGCTCTGCCGACGGGCGGCGGCTGCATTCTTGTCGATGCCGGCTCCAACGCCGAATGTACGCCGGAGTTTTTGCTCCAGTTCGGCTGTATGGGCTCCTACTACGCAAAAAAAGCGCAGAACAAGGAGAATCCCCGGGTTGCCCTTCTCAACAATGGTGCCGAGGAAGGCAAGGGCGACGAGCTGCACAAGCAGGCTTATGAGCTGCTGAAGGAGGCCGGCGACCGTGGCCTTATCAATTTCACCGGCAATATCGAGGCCCGCGACGTGCCCTTCGGCGGAGCCGACGTGGTCGTAGCCGACGGCTTTTCCGGCAATGTGCTGCTGAAATCCATTGAAGGAACCGCCCTCTACATGGCAAGCCTGATGAAGGATATGTTCAAACGAAATGCCATTTCCATGCTGGGCGCCCTTTGCTGCAAAAAGGGCATCAATCACATCAAAAAGACCATGGACTACCGTGAGACCGGCGGCTCCATCGTCATCGGCATCACCAAGCCCGTCATCAAGGCCCATGGCTCCTCTGACGCGGTAGCGATCTGCGGCGCGGTGCGTCAGGCCATCAATGCGGTAAACAGCGGCTTCTGCGAGGACATCATGGCCAATGTGAGTTCCATGCTGGCACCAAAGGAGGAAAACCATGCTGAGTAAGCTGGAAGCTGCCCTTGGCTACACCTATCGCAACAAGGATCTGGCGCGGATGGCCCTGTCCCATTCGTCCTATGCCAACGAGACCTACAAGGACCCGCTGCGCAGCTATGAGCGGCTGGAATTCCTGGGGGATTCCATTCTGGGCTTCGTGACAGCGGACTACCTCTACCATACCTTTCCCACCAAGCTGGAGGGCGAGCTGACCCGCATCCGGGCAGAACTGGTCTGCGAAAAGAACCTTTCCGAGGTAGCAGAGCAGCTTTTCCTGGGGCAGTATCTGCTTCTGGGCAACGGCGAGGATCAGGGGGGCGGACGCCACCGT
>CALZCW010000166.1 GCA_945635805.1 uncultured Clostridia bacterium | reverse complement strand
TACGGCTTCGAGATCGACCCGGACCAGAAGGTCTATGAGATGTCGGTCTCCCAGAAACAGACCGTCGAGATCGTCAAGGTACTTTACCGCGGCGCGGACGTGCTGATCCTCGACGAACCCACCGCTGTCCTGACGCCTCAGGAGACGGACAAACTCTTCTCGGTCATGCGCAATATGCGCGCCGATGGCAAGGCGATCATCATCATCACCCATAAGCTTCATGAGGTGCTTGCAGTCTCCGACCGGGTCGCCGTCCTGCGCAAGGGCCGCTACATCGGCTGCGTCAACACGGCAGACGCCACCCAGCAGTCCCTGACGGATATGATGGTGGGCCGCAGCGTCTCGCTGAACATCGACCGCCCGAAAAACCCGGACCTGAAGGAACGCATCCGGATCGAGCACCTCACCGTCAAGGACAAGGACGGCGTCAAAAAGCTGGACGACGTGACCTTCACCGCTCTGGGCGGCGAGATTCTGGGTATTGCCGGCGTGGCAGGCTCCGGTCAGAAGGAGCTGCTGGAAGCCATTGCCGGTCTTCAGAAGATGGAGTCCGGTGCGGAGATCCACTACATTGCCCCCGACGGCAACGACAAGCTGCTCAACGGCATGGATCCGCTGGATATCATCAACAGCGGTGTGCTGCTGTCCTTCGTTCCCGAGGATCGCTTCGGCATGGGTCTGGTCGGCAGCATGAATATCATCGACAACATCAAGCTGCGTACTTATCGCATCGGCAAAAGCCCCTTTACCGACCGCAAGGTTCCCACTTCCCTGGCAGAAAAGATCGTCGCCGATCTGGAGGTCGTCACCCCCGACATCAACCGCACCCCCCTGCGCCGTCTGTCCGGCGGCAACGTGCAGAAGGTGCTGGTCGGCCGTGAAATTGCCTCGAACCCCACGGTGCTGATGACCGCCTACGCCGTCCGCGGCCTGGACATCAACACTTCCTATACCATCTACAATCTGCTCACGGAGCAAAAGATGAAGGGCGTTGCCGTCATCTACGTCGGTGAAGACCTGGACGTGCTTCTGGAGCTGTGCGACCGGATTCTGGTCCTCTGCGGCGGTCAGGTCAGCGGCATCGTTGACGCCTCCGCCACCACCAAGGAGGAGATCGGTCTGATGATGACGCAATTCAGAAGGGAGGCTGCACAATGATCCGTATTTCCAAACGTAACAGCATCAGCCTCGGCAAATCGGTGCTGATTCGCGGTATCGCGATCTTCCTCTCCCTGATCGCCACCGCCATCGTCATTCTCGCCATCGTCGGCCTGAACCCCATTGACGTCTATGTCTCCATGGCGAAGGGCACCTTCGGCGACCCGTTCAACCTGTTCGGCAAGCGCTTCCAGTATTTCCTGCGCGACATGATGATCCTCACCTGCATCGCCATCGGTCTGGCGCCTGCCTTCAAGATGCGCTTCTGGAACGTCGGCGCAGAGGGCCAGATGCTGGTTGGCGCCATCGGTGCCATGTTCTTCATGCGCAACTTCGCAGGAAAAATGCCCAACGTTCTCCTCTTTGTCTGCATGATTGCCGCCGCCCTCCTGCTGGGCGGTATCTGGGGCCTGATCCCCGGCTTCTTCAAGGCCAAGTGGAATACCAACGAGACCCTGTTCACCCTGATGATGAACTATATCGCCATCCGCTTCACCGCCTACTGCGTGGCGAAATGGGAGAACCCCTTCGGCTCCAACACCGTCGGCATCGTCAACAGCGACACCAAGACCGGCTGGATCGGCAATCTGCTGAGCAAGGGCTACAATGGCGACTACCTCTGGACCGTTCTCATCGTTCTGGTCCTGTGTACCGCCATGTGGGCCTACCTGCGCTACTCCAAGCAGGGCTATGAGATCGCCGTCGTCGGCGACTCGGAGAACACCGCCCGATATGCGGGTATCCGCGTCAACCGCGTCTATATGCGCACCATGGCCATTTCCGGCGCGGTCTGCGGCTTTGCCGGCTTCCTGGCCGTGTCCGCCGTCTCCCACACCATCTCCATCAGCACCGCCGGTGGCCGTGGCTTTACCGCCATCATTGTCGCCTGGCTGGCAAAGATGAATCCCTTTGTCATGCTGCTGATCTCCGCTCTGCTGACCTTCCTCAGCAAGGGTGCCATCCAGATCGCCACCGATTTCCAGCTCAACGAGTACGCCTCGGAGATCATTTCCGGCATCGTGCTGTTCTTCATCCTCGGCAGCGAGTTCTTCATCAACTACAAGCTGAAGCTCCGCGGCTCCCATAAGGAGGGTTAATCTATGAGTGGTTTCATGAGTTTTCTGACTTCCTTCCCGACGCTGCTGCATTCGGCCGTCATTTTCGGCACCGTCATCATGTTCGGTGCCCTGGGTGAGATCCTCACGGAAAAGGGCGGCAACCTGAACCTGGGCGTTCCCGGTATCATGTACCTGGGCGGTATCGCGGGACTTTCGGCCACCTTTATGTATGAAAACGTCTACTGCGTCAACGCCGGCATTACCCCGTCGGCGGCGGTATGCGTGGTGCTGTGCCTGGTGGCTACCCTGGCAGCCGCTGCCCTCGGCGGACTGATCTACGCTTTCCTGACCATCACCCTGCGCACCAACCAGAACGTCACCGGCCTGACGCTGACGATTTTCGGCTCCGGCGTCGGCAACTTCTTCGGCGGCAGCCTGAACAAGCTGGCCGGCGGCGTCGGCCAGGTCAAGGTCAACGTCACCAGCGAGATCTTCGGCAGATACTCCGAGAAACTGGTCAACTTCTTTGACGGCTTTACCGGCAAGATGGGCCTTGGCACGCTGCTCTTCTCCTACGGCTTCTTGACTTATGTGGCGCTGATCATCGCCGTTCTGCTGTGGTACTTCCTCCGCAAGACCCGCACCGGCCTGAGCCTGCGCTCCGTGGGTGAAAACACCGCCACGGCTGATGCGGCCGGCATCAACGTCACCAAGTACAAATACCTTGCCACCTGCATCGGCGCGGCTATCTCCGGTCTGGGCGGCACCTACTATGTCATGAACTATATCCGCGGCACCTGGGAAAATCAGGGCACCAT
>CALZCW010000165.1 GCA_945635805.1 uncultured Clostridia bacterium | reverse complement strand
ATTAGTCTTTTTTCCCCCGCTGACGCATAGTATCTACCGAAAAGAGGTCTTGTATCATGAATGTTTTGGATTGGCTGAAGATCCTGGTCCTCGGCATCGTCGAGGGCATTACCGAATGGCTCCCCATCAGCAGCACCGGCCACATGATCCTGGTCGATGCCTTCTGGAAAACGGAAAATCACCCCGTTCTGACGGCGGATTTCATGAAAATGTTCACCGTGGTCATCCAGTTCGGCGCCATTTTAGCCGTGGTGGTGCTGTATTTCCGCAAGCTGTGGCCCTTCCACACCAAGCGTCTGCGGGCGGGCCACTCCTGGTTTGCCGAACAGAGCGACGACAAATTCGTCGGCGGCATCCAGCGCTTCTGCGACAACTACTGCTACATGGATAAGATCGTCCTGTGGCTGAAGATCGCCGTCTCCTGCCTGCCGGCCATCATCATCGGCCTGCCCCTGGATGACTGGATGGATGAGCACCTCTACAACCCCGTGGTGGTGGCCCTGATGCTCATTCTCTACGGCGTGGCGTTCCTTTTCATCGAGCGCTACAACAAGCGCCGCAAGCCCCGCATCAACGCCCTGTCCCGCCTGACCTGGAAGGACGCGGCCCTCATCGGCATCTTCCAGGTCCTGGCTCTGGTGCCGGGCACCTCCCGCTCCGGCGCCACCATCCTGGGCGGCATCCTCATCGGCGCTTCCCGCGGCGTGGCGGCGGAATACACCTTCTTCCTGGCCATCCCCGTCATGTTCGGCGCCTCCCTGCTGAAGATCGTCAAATTCGGCTTCGGCTTTACCGGCACCCAGCTTGCCGTGCTGCTGCTGGGCATGGCGGTGGCCTTCGCCGTCTCCGTGGCGGCCATCAAATTCCTTATGAACTACATCAAAAAGCACGATTTCTCCGTCTTCGGCTGGTATCGCATCGCGCTGGGCGTCATCGTCCTGATCTGCGCTGCGTGGCTGCTGTAGGCGGCACAGACGGCCGGCGGTTCCTTTCTGAGAAGCGAACTGCCGGCCGTCAGCCCTGTAGCAGCAGGTCTGTCAGCCGGTCGGCGAAGAATTCCGCGCTGCACAGGGCCTGCCGCAGGGTGTTTCCCGCCGCCCCCACCTCCAGCAGGATGGAATAGGGTGTGAGATACTGATTGTACCGCTCGGCCCGGAGCTGCAGCGGACGGAAGCACCCCGGCGACGTTTTTTCGCACCAGGCCTGGAGCTTCAGCGCCATGGACAGGTTGCCCTGCCAGCCGGGATGCTCCAATCCCGCCGCGTCGGTGCCCATGACCAGCATCATCTGCGCTGCCTCCCGGTCGCCGATGGAGCAGTTGACGGCAACTTCGCTGCCGTTTTCGTCCAGAGCCGCGTCCCGGTGGACGTCGATGACCATGCGGATGGAGGGATATTCCTCCAGATAGCGGCTGATGACTGCCGCCGCCCGTTCATAGGCGTCGTCATAGCCCGGCACATCGTGGAGCGTCGTGTCGTGGAGGGTCGGGATGCCGTTGCCGTTGAGCCGCTGGGCCAGAGCCTGTCCCACCCGCACGATGTTGTGGTCCGTGTCCGTCGTCCGGTAGGACCCGGCGGCGGAATAATCGTCCCCGTCTGCGGGGGTGTAGGCCTCGGTGGCGTGGGTGTGGACGATGAGGATCATGGGCTCGTCCGACAGGGGAAAGTCCAAAGACTCCGTCAGCAGGGCCTCCGGATCGTAGATGGCCCCTGCCATGTTGCGCACAGACACCAGCTCTGTGTCCTCTGCCGTCAGAAGTCCGCCGTGGTCCGGCGGCGTATACAGAAGCGTCGGATAGTACTGCGCCGCTTCCGCCGCTTCCGCCGGTTCTGCTGATGACACCGTTGCTGCCGTCTCAGGCGCCTGCACGGAAGCCGGCTGAAGCGCGTTCAGTCCCAGCCGCAGCGCCACCGCGACCAACAACACTGCAAAACAGGCTATCCGCAGCGACAGAAGAATTTTCTCCGTGTGTTTCATCGGCTCCACCCCATAAATAATGTATATGCGGTGAGTCCGCCTTTAAGAACTGGAAACGTTTTCCGCATTTCGACGGAAAACGCCCCGGAAAGTGGCCGGAATTTGTTTGCTTTCCCAGGGAAATTCGGTGGACGAACCGGGCGTTTTCTGTTATAATTAGAATAGTCATAAAATGGTTATGATATGAAAGAGTGAAACCGCTTTCCCGGTATCATACGGGAATAGGATACGATATAATAAAGCGGATACCGCTGTGTTGGGAAAGGATGTGACTGCCATGCCTGGAATGTCTGCCGTGATCTTTGTGCCCGACGACACTGCAAAAACAGGTCTGCCCAGGCCGCTGATGCTGCAGCAGGTTCTGGGCGCGCCGCTGCTGGCCTGGCTGGCAAACACGCTCCTGGAGGACGGCGTGGCGCGGTTCTTCCTGATCTGCCGGGAGGAGTTTACCGCCGAGACCCTGGCCTGTATGCCAGAGGAAGCGGAGGTCACCGTCACCCGGGACAGCAACCCCAGCGACCTGCTCCATGTTTTTCTCTCCACTGCGGAGGAATCGGAGCGGGACGTCACCGTGGTGGCAGGCCCCGCCGTCTGGCTTCCCTCCCTGGCGCGCCGCTCCGGCAGTCCCGTCCCCGCCTGTGTTTTCCGGGCCGGTCGGGAGGCGCTCATGGGCGCGCTGGATGAGCAAGGCTCCCTTTCCCACTTTTTGAAAGCTAATTGCGCTGTTTTGAGCGATTATGATGGATTTTATTCGGTGGATTCCGTCGCCGCCGCCATGGAGCTGGCACCCATGCTCCGCAGAGACCGTATGCTCCGGCTGATCCGGCAGGGCGTGGAGGTCTTCGACGCCGACCGCTGTGATGTGGAACCCTCCGTCCGTTTGGAGGAGGGGGTCAGGCTGCTGCCGGGAGCGATTTTGCGCGGCAATACCATAATTCGCTCAAAAGCAATCATTGGCCCCTGGAGCCTGGTGGAGGACAGTGAGGTAGGCGAGGGCGCGACGGTCAACGCCTCTCAGATCTACCGTTCAAAAATTGCCGCCGGTGCCTGTGTGGGACCCTAC
>CALZCW010000164.1 GCA_945635805.1 uncultured Clostridia bacterium | reverse complement strand
GTGGCGAAAAAGAGACAGCTTGTTTGCCGCACTTGACAGTTTACGGTAGAAAATGGTAAAATAAAACTAATGTGGCTGCCGTGACAAAGGAGACCTTTTTGTCCGAAGCAAATCCTGCCGCAGACGGAGGTATCCCATGAAAACCCTTTTCCACAGAACAGCCGTTCTTCTGCTGGTGCTGGCCATGGTTCTGTCCATGCTGCCGGGCGTATTCGCGGCAACAGGGTCGAAGATCTACAACAACGGCACCCGCGGCCAGGCCTGCACCGCGCTTTCCACCCAGGCCAAGGCCTATTATACGGGCAGCTATACTTATGAGAAGCTGTCGGCCCTGTCCGGTGCAACACAGACCGAAAGTTCCTACGACGCGACGCAGAACAACCCTCTGTATGACGCGCTGTATACGCTGATGTCCACCACCCAGACAGAAAGCTACAGCTATAATTCCCTGAGCACCGACTTTGCTTACACGGATTCCGTCGCCGGTGCGGAAAAAGGCGAAATGAGCGACATCTGGGGCGGCCGCCTGGACACATGGGGCGGCACCTACTTCAACCGGGAGCACGTCTGGCCCAAGTCCCGCGCCTCCTTCTATCAGATCAACGGCGGCGCCGACCGCCACCATCTGCGCCCGGCCAGTGCCTACATCAATCAGAATGTACACTACCACCATCCCTACGGCAACACCACCAACGGCACCGCTTATTATGATGAACAGGGCAATCCCGGCGGCTGGTTGGACGGAACCTATTACGAGCCCAACGACAATGTCAAGGGCGACGTGGCCCGTATTCTGCTCTACGTCTATGTGCGCTGGCAGCAGCCCAACCTCTATTCCGATGTGGTGTCGGACAACCTCCCGGAGTTTGACAAAGACGATAACGAAAACACAGGCACGAAAGTCATACAGAGCCTGGACGTTCTGCTGCAGTGGTGCGAGGACGACCCGGTGGACACCTGGGAAATGGGCCGCAACGACGCTGCCGAAAAGATCCAGGGCAATCGGAACGTCTTTATCGACTACCCGGAGCTTGCCTGGCTGATGTTCAGCCAAACGATCCCCAAAATGACCACGCCCTCCGGCATTGCCAACCAGCAGCAGGGCGGGACCCAGACCTACACCGTCACCTGGAACGTAGACGGCAAGATGACCACGGAGGTCTATGAAAAGGACACCATGCCGTCCTATAAGGGTTCCACGGACAAGCCCTCTGACGGCACCTACTCCTATACCTTCACCGGCTGGTCTCCGGCGCTGGCACCCGTTACCGCCGATGTGACCTACACCGCCCAGTATAGCCGCACGGCTATCCAGGGCGGCTCCGGGAATTATACGATCACCTGGTATATTGACGGCAGAGCCGTCCGCGAGACCTATGCCAAGGGGGAGCTTCCCTCGTTCAAGGGCTCCACGGACAAGGCCGACGACGCCCTGTACTCCTACGTCTTTGCCGGATGGACGCCGCGCATTCTGCCCGTCACCGCCGACGTGACCTATACCGCCCTCTATACGAAGGTTCCCCGGGAGGCGGACGTCTACACCGTCACCTGGGTCGTGGACGGCAAACAGACCACCGAGGAATATGAAGAAGGCGAAACGCCTGTGTTCCAGGGCTCCACGGATAAGGTCGACGACGCGCAATACTGCTATCTCTTCAGCGGCTGGTCTCCGGCGCTGGTGCCTGTCACCGCCGACGTGACCTACACCGCCCAATACACCCGCTACGCCCTGACGGACTTCTCCGGCTTCACTGATGTAACCAAGGCTGACTGGTTCTATGCCGAAGTCAATCGCGCCGCACAGCTGGGCCTGTTCAACGGCGTTGGCGAGGCGCGCTTTGATCCGGAGGGCCGGGTCAGCCGCGCCATGCTGGTGACCGTTCTCTACCGTCTTGCGGGAGAGCCGGAGGTGGAATTCAAGACCTGCTTCCTGGACGTGAAAAAGGGCCTGTGGTACTCCGACGCGGTCATCTGGGCCTATGAGGAGGGCATTACCCTGGGCACCGACGCCGCCCACTTCTCGCCCGATGCCGCTGTCACCCGGGAACAGACGGCTACCTTCCTCTGCCGTTACGCACAGTGGGAGGGCTATGACGTTTCCGCCCGGGCCGATCTGAGTGGTTTCCCCGACGAGGATGCCGTTTCGGCCTACGCTGAGGACGCTGTGTCCTGGGCCGTTGCCAATGGGCTGATCTCCGGCAGCGCGCAAAACGACACCAACTATCTGCTGCCCGGCGGCACTGCCATCCGTGCCCAGTCCGCAGCCATCATGGTGCGCTTCTTCAACGCTTTCGTAAAATAAACAATAAAAAAACGGCGTGGCTCCCGATTCGGAGTCACGCCGTTAACTTTATAGGCTCCAATCAATGGCGGCTTCGCCATGGGCTGTCAGGAATTCGTTGCTTTTGGAAAAGGGCCGGCTGCCGAAAAAGCCCCGGTAGGAGGACAGGGGACTGGGATGGGGCGCGTTGAGAACCAGCCGCGGTGCCTGTGTTTGCAGCAGGGACGCTTTTTTTTGCGCCTGGGCGCCCCAGAGAACGAACACAATGGGCTGAGGCAGGCAGTTGGTGGCGCGGATCACCGCGTCGGTGAAGCGCTGCCAGCCCCATTTGGCATGGCTGTTGGCCTTGCCGCGCTCCACGGTGAGCACCGTGTTCAGCAGCAGCACGCCCCGCTGCGCCCAGGCCGTCAGATCGCCGTGGTCCGGCGGCGTCAGGCCCGTATCTGCCTGTAATTCCGCGTAAATATTCCGCAGTGACGGCGGCAGCGCCACACCTCTGGCTACGGCAAAGGCCAGCCCCAGAGCCTGCTGCGGCTCGTGATAGGGATCCTGTCCCAGGATCACGGCCCGGACCGCTTCTGGCGGCGTCGCCTCCAGGGCGAAAAATTCCCGTCCGGCGGGCGGATAGACCTCCGTCGACTGCCGCGCTTTTTCCACCCGGTCATTCAGCGCCGACAGATATGGCTTTTGCAGTTCCTCCCGCAGCAAGGGCGTCCAGTCGCCCAGACGTTTGAAATCCATTCTCTCACCTCAAAAGAATTATAGCG
>CALZCW010000163.1 GCA_945635805.1 uncultured Clostridia bacterium | reverse complement strand
AGGGGCGGCTATCAGCCGCCCGCATTAACGCACGCCCCCGTAGGGGCCGGCCTCCCGGACGGCCCGCCGCCAAAAACCACCGTCCCTACGGATGCTGCCGGGGTATTCGGCGGCTGCCGCAGGCAGCCTTATGGCTAAGGACTAAGGACTAAGGGTGAATGAGTGAGGTGTCTGCTGCGCAGACGAACAAAAAAACAGGCGGAAACGGGAAAACCGTTTCCGCCTGCTGCCTTTTTGAACTCCATCACACCAACAGGCAGATCAGACCGTTGGCGCCCTCGTTGATGATCTTGGTCAGGGCGTCCTTGAGCTTGTAGCGGGCATCGTCGGGCATCCTGCGCAGCTTGGTGGTCAGGCCCTCGTTGACCAGTTCAAAGACCGACTTGCCGAAAATGTTGCTCTCCCAGAGCTTTTCGGTGTTGCCCTCATACTCGCCCAGCAGGTACTTGACCAGCTCCTCCGACTGCTGCTCGTCGCCCACCATGGGGCTGATCTCCGTCTGGATGTCGGCCCGGAGCATATGGATGGAGGGCGCGCTGGCCTTCAGCTTGACCCCGTAGGCGCTGCCCTTTTTGACGATCTCCGGCACCTCCATGTGCAGCTCCTCCGCCGTGGGCATGACGATGCCGTAGCCCGTGGCCCGGACCTCCTCCAGAGCGTCGGCGATCTTGTCGTACTGCTTTTTCATGTCGGACAGAGCAGTCAAAAGCGACAGAAGCTGGCCGTCGTTCTCGATCTCAAAGCCCGTGCGCTGCCCCAGAATCTGATAGAACAATCCCTCGTCAAATTCCAGCTCACAGACCACGGTGCCGGTGCCCAGGTCGATGGAATGGATGCGGTAGCCGCAGACCTGCTCCAGCTCCGCCACCTTGGCAACGGCCGCTTCCGCCTCGGCCAGACGGGCGATGCTCTGGGCGTTGCGCCGCAGGGCTGCGAAGAGGGCGGCCTTGAGGGGATGCTCCAGCTCCAGCGCCCGCACCCACGCCGGCAGGAATACCTGCATCTGGCGCATGGGGAAGGCGCGAAGAAGCTGACGCAGAAGCTCCTTCAGCTCCGCCTCGCTCATGGCCTGACAGTCGGCGGCAATGGCGCATACGCCGTAGGTGTCGGCGATGTACTCCCGCAGGGTCTGGGCCTCCGGCGATCTGGGCCGGGTGGAATTCACCAGAACCACAAAGGGCTTCCCCGTGGCCTGCATATCCCGGATGGCCCGCTCCTCGGCGCTGATGTAGTCCGAACGGGCAATGTCCGTGATGCTGCCGTCGGTGGTGACCACCACGCCCACGGTGCTGTGGTCCTCCATGACCTTCCGGGTGCCCAGCTCGGCAGCCTCCGTCATGGGGACCGGTTCGTCCTGCCACGGCGTGGTGACCATCCGCGGCTGGCCGTTTTCCATGGCGCCGATGGCCCCGTTTACCATATAGCCCACCGAGTCGATGAGCCGCACGGACAGGGTCGATGTGCCGTCCGGGGTGATCTGGACCGCGTCCTCCGGGACAAATTTCGGCTCCGCGGTCATGATGGTCTTGCCGGAGCCGCTCTGCGGCAGCTCATCCTTGGCCCGTTCCCGCTGGTACAGGTCGCTGATGTTCGGAATGACCAGCTCCTCCATAAACCGCTTGATGAAAGTGGATTTTCCCGTCCGCACCGGCCCGACTACCCCGATATAGATGTCGCCGCCCGTGCGTCTGGCAATGTCGGCGTAGAGATTACTCATAATGATAGCCTCCCCCAAAGTCTCGTGGTACATCCTATGCACCCGTGGGGGAGGCTATGCGGACAAAATGTGATGGCGGTGGACGGGATTAAAATAGAGAACAGACCCAGTAGATCAGCCCGTAGAGGAAGCCGGCGGCGGTGCCATAGACCAGGACAGGCCCGGCGATGGTGAACATTTTCGCGCAGGTGCCCAGGACGATGCCCTCGGTCTGAAATTCCACCGCCGGAGCCACGACGGAGTTGGCAAAGCCGGTGATGGGCACCAGCGTCCCGGCACCTGCCACCTTGGCGATGTCGTCATAGACGGCAAAACCGGTGAGGACAGCCGACAGAAACACCAGGGTGATGCTGACGGCGGTGCTGCTCATCTCGTGGGTCATGCCCAGGGCCACATAGCCGTTTTTCAGAAGCTGCCCCAGGGTGCAGATCAGGCCGCCGATCCAAAAGGCGTTGAAGCAGTTTTTGACGCACTTGCTTTTCGGCGCCAGAGAGTCCACATAGCGGGCGTATTCCGCGTTGCTCATTTTCATTGTTATCAGCCCCTTTTTCCTATTTTCCCGCGGTGCGGAGAAAATATTCCGAAAAAAGTGGGTATGATTCGGCGGCGATGGGAAAAACTAAGGTCGGACACAGAGGAAAACACGTTCATCGACGGATGGGATTTTATCGGCCAAATAAAATCGAGTGGATTCCATATAGTGTCCGCAGGGCGCCGCATCGGGGAAATGGACGGCGCGAACCGTATACGGAAAAAGGCAGACGCACCCGCGTCTGCCGTACATATTTGTAGGGGCGGACGACCCTGTCCGCCCAAAACTGCCAGAGGCAGTTTAATAGCTAAGAACTAAGGGCTAAGGGTGAATGACTATGGTGTCTGCTGCGCAGACAATTAAAATTTTGGTGAACAGTGAACGGTGAATAGTGAACAAGTGATGTGTGCGCTCCGCGCACGTTTTTGATTCGTCTGCAAAGCAGACACCCGTGGGGCGCGGCGACTCGGCGCGCCGTAGATTTTGATCTGTGCGCGGAGCGCACATCGTAGTCATTCACCCTTTGTCCTTAGCCTTTCGTCATATTGCTGCCTACGGACGGGCGCTGTCCCTCTCCGGGTCCTCACGCCTGTCCGCAATATTCACCCATCAGGCTCCAGGTGGTGCAGTCGGTGATCTTCACGTCCAGGAATTGGCCGATGAGGCAGTCATCGCCGGGAAAACGCACCAATCTGCCGCCGTCGGTGCGGGAGGTGAGGTGATCGCCGTCGCGTCCGTCCACCAGCACCCGGACGGTCTTGCCGATGTAGGCCCGGTGCTTTTCCTCGGAAATGCGGTTCT
>CALZCW010000162.1 GCA_945635805.1 uncultured Clostridia bacterium | reverse complement strand
GGCGAATGACGTTTCGCATAAATTTGCCCTTGACGCGGGCGTAATTCGGCTCCAGAGCCAGGAAAAAGGAAGGTACGCCGATGGTCAGGGTGCTGACAAGGGAGAGCTGAATGGCTTGAATCGGGTATGGCATATCAATGAAGAGCAGTAGCAGAGTCAGGCAGAAGGAGAAAATATTCTTCACCAGGAACAAAGACGCAGCTCTCTGAATGTTGTTGATGACCCGGCGGCCCTCTGCGACGATGCCAGGCATGGCGCTGAACTGGGAATTCAGCAGGACGATCTGGGAGACCTGGGAGGCTGCCTGACTGCCGGAGGCCATGGCGATGCCGCAGTTGGCGTCTTTCAGAGCCAGAACGTCGTTGACGCCGTCGCCGGTCATGGCAACGGTATGGCCCTGAGACTGGAAGGCCCGGACCAGCTTTCGCTTCTGCTCCGGGGTGACACGGCCGAAGACCGTGTATTTTTTTACCGCCTCGGAGAAATCGCGTTCCGTGCGTAGTGCTGAGGCGTCAATGTAGCGATCGGCATCCCGGATCCCGGCGCGGGCTGCCACCTCGGAAACGGTGACGGGGTTATCACCAGAGATCACGCGGATAGACACGCCCTGCTCGGCAAAATATCGGAAGGTGGAAGCTGCGTCGGGACGGATTTGGTTGCTCAGAAAGATCAGCGCGATGGGTGTGACAAAGGCGCTTTCCAACTGGGCATCCAGCTCACCCTCATAGGCCGCCAGCAGCAGCACACGGCAGCCCCTGGCGGACCAGGGTTCTGCGCAGCCACGAATGGAGTCGTAGCGGTCGGTCATGACAAATTCCGGTGCGCCAATAATGTAGCGTCCGTTGACGCCGAAATCGGCGGCGGACCACTTGGTAGAGGAGGAGAAGGGAATCCGGCGCTGGGCAGTCCAGGACGTTTCATGGGCAAACTGGGCCGTCATGGCCTTGGCTGTTTCATTATCCGGTTCCTCGCCAAAGTAAAAGGCGGCCAAAATTTGCTCGATGTCCTCATAGGTGAACCGTTCGGACTGAATGGGGAATATGTCGGAGACCTCCATGGCAGGCTCCGTGATGGTGCCGGTCTTATCCACACACAGAATGTCCACATGGGCCAGCGTTTCAATGCAATTCATATCCTGCACCAGAACCCGCTGCCGCGCCAATTTCAGAGAGCTGACGGCGATGGCGACGCTGGTCAGGAGGTAGAGACCCTCGGGAATCATGCCGATCAGGGCGGCCACGGTGGCCTCCACGGAGCCACGGAAATCCAGGGTCTGCATCTGCCGGATAAAGAGGATGATGCCCATGGGAATAAGGGCAATACCGACTACAGTGATGAGCTTGGTCAGAGAGTTCATCATCTCCGACTTAGTGGAACGCACGTCGCGGCGGGCCTCCGCAGCCAGCTTGGCCGCGTAGCTGGCGGAGCCGACGTGGGTCAGTTGGGCCTTGCAGCGTCCGGAGATCACAAAGCTGCCGGATTTGAGTACGTCTCCAGGATTCTTGATGATGGCGTCGGCCTCGCCGGTAAGCAGAGATTCATTCACCTGCATCTGGCCCTCGCGTACCACCGCGTCGGCGCAGATCTGATTGCCTGCGGCAAATTCCACGATATCGTCCCGGACGAGCTGGTCCGTCGGGATGAGCCGCCGCTCTCCATCGCGGATGACCCGCAGCTTGCCCGCAGCCACTAAGGTCAGCTTATCCACAGCCCGTTTGGCGCGTATCTCCTGGAAAATGCCGATGACCGTGTTGGCTATGGCGACCACCAGAAAGGCCAGATTCTTAAAAGAGCCGACGACAATCAGCGCCACTGCCAGAACGATGAAAATCAGATTGAAGAAGGTAAAGACCTTCTCCTTGACGATCTGCCCCTCGGTCTTTGTGTTGCTGGCGGGGGTGATGTTCCGCAGGCCGTATTTCTGCCGCTGGACGACCTGCTGGGAGGTCAGGCCCAGGTCGACGGGGGCATCCACCACGGGCAGGTCACGGACGGGATGAACTTGTTGTTTTTTCTCTTTCATGGCTTGCTCCACAGTTAAAGTTCACTTTTGTGATTATACCATAGATTGTAAGAAAAATATACCAAAATATTTGTAAACAAAGAGAAAACAAAGGTGAATTTTATAAAGAAAAAGATAAAAAAGTACTTGATTTTCCAATAATGATGTGTTAAAATAGCCGGGTCTGCAAATGGGTGGTCCTCTGCGGCGCCGTCAACGCCGGTATGAACGCCTAATAAACAAGGAGGACAAACACTATGGATCTGATGAAGGCTCTGACCAGCCAGTACATGAAGGAAGAGCTGCCGACGATGAACGTTGGCGACACTGTCCGCGTTCATGTCAAAATCAAGGAAGGCGCTCGTGAAAGAGTGCAGGTTTTCGAGGGTACCATCATTGCCCGCAAGCATGGCGGCATTGAGGAGACCATCACCGTTCGCCGTCTGAGCTACGGTGTCGGCTGTGAGAAGGTTTTCCCTGTTCACTCCCCGAGCATCGTGAAGGTCGAAACGGTCCGCCGCGGCAAGGTTCGCCGTGCGAAGCTGTACTACCTGCGCGACCGTCTGGGCAAGGCTGCCAAGGTCAAGGAGAGAGTCTAATCCGAAAAACACCCCCGTGCATCCGCAAGGACGCGCGGGGTTTGTTTATCATCCGATGAGGGCGTCATAACCGGCCTCATCGGCAAATTTGATGACCATGCGGTTGGGCAGGCAGACGATAGGCGCGCCGCTGTCGGAGGGCAGATGCCTGACGCAGTCCTGGGAGGGACAGGAGGCCTCGCTGACGGATACCCTGCCGTTTTCCACTGTGAGAACGTTCCACTGGTCCGCTGTGCCGACGCGGTAGGTCCCGTCGACCTGCAGGTCCAACGTCAGGACCAATTCGCCGTCGGAATACACCTCGGCATAGCGGGAGGCGTCACCGGCGCAGAAGAAAAACAGGCTCAGGCCGACGCAGACCACGGCAAGCGCCACAAAGAGAATAATCCAATTTCTTGTTTTCATCGTTCGATCACCGAATATTCGCAGCCGCTGAGGAATGGAGCCGCGCCTTCCGTTGCCA
>CALZCW010000161.1 GCA_945635805.1 uncultured Clostridia bacterium | reverse complement strand
CAAAAGCTGGTCCATGATGCTGCGATAGATGCTCTCGGCCCGCTCGGAAAAGGCGTTGGCAAGACGGTAGGCATGCTTCTGGGTGGGCGCCATCAACTCCATTTTCAGCAGATCGCTGACCTCGTCGTTGAGGCTTAGCAGAACCGAGTAGTCCCCGCCCTCGCGCTGCTTGACGGTGGTTTTGACAAAGCTGCTGCGGCGCATGGCACGGTTGAACTTATCGATGGCAGCCTGGGCCCGCTGCATAACGGGATAGGCCACGGCGTCCTCCGTGACGGCACCTGCCTCACGGCCCTTTTCCGTGATGATGTAGCGGCCGCCATCCACTTCCTCCAGATGCCCCGTCTCCACCATCTGCGGCACGGCCTGTGCCAGGTCAAAATAGCTCAGTCCGTCGTCCTGAAAAGCCAGCTCATAGATCTTCTGCAGATCCACCGGGTAGGCCACCCGAGCCATGATAAAAAGCACCAGGAGCTTAACATCCAGCATATCGTGAATGAAGCCCCGCCGCTCGAGACGTTCCAATCGGTCCAATTCTTACACCCCTTTTCTCAAATCTCCGTCATTGTCAGTTGCTTTCGGCTCCGGCAGCACCGGAGAAAAACGACGAAATCTCATTTTTTCTATTATACCTCACGGTGCCCGCCTTGACAACCACTCTTTTTCACCAAACGGAAAAATTCGCATACCCTGTTAGAGAAAGGGTGTGTGTGCATGGAATTTTGGATCTTGGGCGGCGACGAGCGAAACCGCTGGGCCGCAGAATATTTGTGCGGAATCGGCCATGAGGTGCATACCTTTGGCGTACCCGGCTGCAGCGATGAGCCAATGCCTTTATACATGGAGCGGACAGTGCTGCCCTTTCCCTCTTTTCAGGGCGCTCTGCTGCGGGGCGTTTCGGCCATTCCCATTGAGGAGATCTTACATCGTGTCGACGGCGATTCCACGATTTTCGGCGGTCTCATCGGCACCTGGGCACAGGCCTTTGCCCACCGAAAGGCACGGGTCTTTGACCTCTACAGTTCTGAGCCGCTGACCACTGCCAACGCCGTTCCCACCGCCGAGGGAGCCATCTGTCTGGCAAAGGAACATTCCCCCATCACGCTCCACGGGGCAAGCTGTCTGGTCCTGGGCTACGGACGGGTCGGGAAGATCCTGGCCGCCAAGCTGCAGGCTCTGTCGGCCCATGTGACTGTGGCGCTGCGAAAGGCCCCGGATCAGGCGCTGGCTGAGGCTCTGGGACTTGTCACCGACCGGATATGCGTGTATTCCCGGGGTCTGGAGCAGTACGAGTTTGTCTTCAATACCGTTCCGGCGGAGGTTTTGACCGGGGAACAGATGGCGTGTCTGCGCAAGGACTGTGTGCTGCTGGAGCTTGCCTCCGCACCCGGAGGATTCTCCAGAACGCAGTGCGAAGCCCTGGGCCTCACCTGCTGCCACGCGCCTGGTCTGCCGGGCAAATACGCCCCCAAAACCGCCGGCATCCTCTATGCCCAGAGCATCCTTACCCTGCTTCAAAAGGAGGACTCGCTGTGAAAGCGACCCTTGGTTTTGCCCTCTGCGGCTCTTTTTGTACCTACCGTACCGTCATCGGTGTGCTGCCGCAGTTAACGACGCAATACGACGTGATCCCCATTTTCTCCGACGCTGGCTACAGCATCGACAGCCGTTTCGGTCCCGCCGATGCCTTTGTCCGTGAGGTGGAGGAGCTGTGCGGCAAAAAAGCCCTCCACAAGCTGGAGGACGTGGAACCCCTGGGGCCGAAAAAGCTCCTGGACCTGCTCATTGTCGCACCCTGCACCGGAAACACGCTGGGCAAGCTGGCAAACGGCATCGCCGACACCCCCGTGACCTTCGCCTGCAAGGCCCATCTGCGCAACGCCAGACCGATTCTGCTGGCAGTCTCCACCAACGACGGTCTCTCCGGCAGCGCAGAGAATCTCGGCAAACTGCTCAACCGCAAACACTATTATTTCGTCCCCTTCGGTCAGGACAGTCCCCAGAAAAAGCCCTATTCTCTGGTGGCGGATTTTGCCCGTCTGCCGGAAGCGGCAGGCGCTGCCCTGGAGGGCCGCCAACTGCAGCCTATTTTGTTATAGTGCCTTGCAAAAACTGCCCGGTGCGGATATAATATAAGAAAGAAATCAAAGGAGGCGACGCCATGCCCACCTTCAGCCTGATCGTCCCCGTTTACCGCATCGAGACCTATCTTCCCAAGTGCATTGACTCGGTCCTGGCGCAGACCTGCCAGGACTATGAGCTTTTGCTGGTGGACGACGGCTCTCCCGACGGCTGCGGCGCCATCTGCGACCGCTACGCCGCCCGGTATCCCGACAAAATTCGCGCCATCCATCAGGAAAACGGCGGCGCGGGCGCTGCGCGGAATCACGGCATCGCCCTGTCTTCCGGTGAATATCTCCTGTTCGTCGACGGCGATGACTACCTGTCGGAGAACTTCCTGGAGGCACTGAAAACGGCCATAGAGGCCACGCCGGCGGACCTGATCCTGTTTGGCGCACAGGTGGAGCGGGACGGGAAAAAGGTCGGCGAACTCCACGAAAACGTGGAGGCAGGTACGTTGCTCCAGGTCAGCCAGCAGCCTACGCTGTATTTCGGCGTCATGGCCCCCTGGAACCGGGCCTACCGCCGCAGCCTGTTCACGGAGCACGGCATCACCTTTGCCACCAAGGTCTGGTACGAGGACATCCGGGTGGTGACAAAGGTCCTGGCCGTCGCCCAAACGGCCATTCGCCTGCCCGACTGCTACTACCACTATCTGCAGCGCGAGGGCAGCGCCATGAACAACAAAAACAGCAGCCGGAATGTGGAGATCCTCTACGCCTATGACGACATTCTGGACTGGTACCGGAGCCACGGCTACTACGAGGCCCACCGGGAGGCCCTGGAATTTCAGGCCATCCAGCATATTTTCCTGGCGGCTACCGTGCGGGTGCTGCTCATTAACCGCAAGGATTGCCTGATCGAGGATTTCCGCGCCTACATGGAGGAGCATTTTCCCACGTTTCGGGAGAATCCCTATCTTCCCCTGCTGGACAGCAACAAGCATCTGATCTTCCG
>CALZCW010000160.1 GCA_945635805.1 uncultured Clostridia bacterium | reverse complement strand
TTGTGGGGAACGACGCCCCATTCGGGCAGCGGCAGCCGCTGCATGGCACCGAAAATGCGGTCCTTCAGGTCGGGATACTCCTTCGACAGGCGGACGATGAGCTGCTTGATCTCCTCGCGCTTGGTGTTTTTATCGGCAGGACAGCGGTTTTTCACCACCGGAAGCCGCTGCTCCTCGGCAAAGCGCCGCACCATGCCCTCCGTCAGATAGAGCATGGGCCGGATCTGGGTCACGCCGGTGCGGTCCAGGTAGGTCACGGGCTGGAAGCAGCTCAGCCGCCCCTCAAAGAGCAGGCTCATCAAAAAGGTTTCCACGGCATCGTCATAGTGATGCCCCAGAGCGACCTTGGAATAGCCCAGCTCCGTCAGCGCCTTGTTCAGCGCGCCGCGCCGCATTTTCGCGCACATGGAGCAGGGATTCTTCTCCTTGCGGTAGTCAAAAATAATGGGGCCGATCTGGGTCTTGACGATGTGGAACGGAACGCCCAGGCCCTCACAATATTCCGCGATGGGCGAAAAATCCATCCCCTCCAGACCCATGTCGATGGTGATGGCCGTCAGCTCATAGGGACGCGGATAGTATTCCCGCATGGCCGCCAGCAGAGCCAGCAGGGTCAGAGAGTCCTTGCCGCCGGACACGCCGACGGCAATCCTGTCGTCGGGGGAGATCATACGGTAGTCGTCGGCGCACCGCCGCACCAGTCCCATCATTCGCTGCATAATCAACATCCTTTTTGCCCAAAATTTATAAAAATCAAACGAGAGAATCAAAGAGAAAACAAGAGAAAATCAAAGAATAAACGAGTTCTTGCGGAGATAAATCAATTTTTCAAAAATTGCCCTTGACATTCGATTTTTCCCGTGGTATAAAGGTAAGGCTGCCGAGTACCATTGTACGCCGGCAGCCGGAAAAAGTCAAAATATTTATTATCATATACGGAGGAAATATCCATGTCCACTACCCTGGTCAGAAAAGAAGACGTGCAGCGCAAGTGGTACGTCCTCGACGCAGCGGACAAGCCCCTGGGCCGTACCGCCGTTATCGCCGCCAACATCCTGCGCGGCAAGATCAAGCCCGATTTCACCCCCAACGTTGACTGCGGCGACTTCGTCATCGTCATCAACGCCGACAAGGCCATCCTCACCGGCCGCAAGCTGGACCAGAAGTTCTATCGCCGTCACTCCGGCTGGATCGGCGGTCTGAAAGAGGTCAAGTACAAGACCCTCATGGCCGAGCGTCCCACCTTCGCTTTCGAGCTGGCCGTCAAGGGCATGCTCCCCAAGAACACCCTTGGCCGCAACGCCATCAACCGTCTCAAGGTCTACGCCGGCGCTGAGCATCCCCATGCTGCTCAGAAGCCCGAAGCCTGGACGCAGGACTGATTAGGAGGTAACAGACTATGTACGAGAGCAAAAGACAGTATCAGTACGGCACCGGCAGACGTAAGTCTTCCGTCGCCCGCGTCCGCGTCTACGAAGGCGGCACCGGCTCCATCACCATCAACGGCCGCGATATCGACGACTACTTCGGCCTGGATACCCTGAAGCTGATCGTTCGTCAGCCTCTGGTCGCCACCGATCTGGTGGGCAAGGTCGACATCGTCTGCACCGTCCAGGGCGGCGGCGTGACCGGTCAGGCCGGCGCCATCCGTCATGGCATCTCCCGCGCGCTGCTGGGCGTCAACCCCGAGTACCGCGCCACTCTGAAGGCTGCGGGCTTCCTGACCCGTGACCCGAGAATGAAGGAAAGAAAGAAGTACGGTCTCAAAGCAGCCCGTCGCGCACCTCAGTTCTCCAAGAGATAATTGGTTCTTACAAGTTACAAGAAGACCACTTCGGTGGTCTTCTTTTCTGCGCGATGGGCGGCCTTTTGGCATCCCCGAGCGGTTCCGGCAAGGCCGGGAGCGAGTGGGGCCATTTCTGCCCTGCGAAGCAAGCGCGTAAGCGTTGGCTTCGCCCGTCGCGCACCTCAGTTCTCCAAGCGCTGATTTTATTCAATTTGTTCTTCAAAAGCCAGAAATCCGGCGGATTTCTGGCTTTTTCTTTTGTCTGAATTTGTGTGAATCTGTCCGAAAGAAAACGAGATTATCAGTGACAATGCTGTGACAATCAAGAGTAAATCGCCTATTTCCACACCGGATGAGACAATCCTTGTGACAATTCTTTGCTGCTTTAGACGCCTATCCCATTCATTATTGCGTATACATATCTGTCATAATTAAAGCGAATTAGTTATGGCAGGAGGTGTTGCTATAAAAAGCTTTTCAAGCTTTTTATTAAGAATTAGTATAACCCAACGATTGACATAGCGCCAAGAAAAACCGCAGGGAAAGAAATCCCTGCGGTTTACATAATATTGGGAGCTTCGCTGTCCGGCTTGGCCGGAGGGCAGAGAGCATTTGTACTGAAGCCTCTGCGGCTTCTGTTATGCCGGAGGGTGATTATTCAGATGCCTCCGTGGCTTCCGTGACACCGGCGTTCTCCGTCCCGGTGCTTTCCTGGACGGTCTCATTCTCTGCGGATGCCTCGGCCTGCAGGGTGCTGACGTCAAAGAGGCGAATCTTGGCATAGTCGAACAGCAGAGGATAAGCTTCGCACTGCTCATCAATAAAAGCGGTCATCTGCTCGGAGATCATCTGTTCCCGGACCGAATCCATCCAGGCCTTGGTCTCGGTCTGGCCGACGAAATACATGATGTGGTAGCCGTAGGAGGTCTTGACGATGCCGGTATCGCCGGGCTGGCGGCTCTGATCGAAGCACCATTCGGAGAATTCCGCCACCATCTGGTTGGAGGGGAAGTCCTCATACAGGCCGCCGTTGGTGTTGGAGCCGGGATCGGCGGATTTCTCATTGGCAAGCTCGGCAAAGTAGTCCTCGGTGGGATTCTGCTGCCAGAGGGTGAGAACATCGTTGGCTTTGGCCTCGGCGGCGGCCCATTCCTCGTCGGTGTAGTCCGTGGAGGTCTCATCGGCGGATTCAGGCTCAATGAGGATGTGGCGGACGGAGACGTTGTTCACCTTCCAGACCTGGCTCCCCTCGAAGGTGTCGACATTGGCATCGTAATAGTCGGACAGGGTGGCTTCGTCGGC
>CALZCW010000159.1 GCA_945635805.1 uncultured Clostridia bacterium | reverse complement strand
GCCATCTTATCGCCGACGGAGATCTTGCGCTTCTGGGCGATATAGACGCGGACAACCTTGGTGACACCGGGAGCCAGCTCGTCGCCGTTCTGACGGGTAAAGACCTTGACATCCACAATGATGCCGGCCTCGCCGTGAGGCACCTTCAGGGAGGTGTCGCGGACCTCTCTTGCCTTTTCGCCGAAGATGGCGCGCAGCAGGCGCTCCTCGGCGGTCAGCTCTGTCTCGCCCTTGGGCGTGACCTTGCCGACCAGATAATCGCCGGACTTGACCTCGGCGCCGATGCGGATGACGCCGTCCTCGTCCAGGTCTTTCAGAGTATCCTCGCCCACATTGGGGATGTCGCGGGTGATCTCCTCCGGCCCCAGCTTGGTGTCGCGGGCCTCAGTTTCATATTCTTCAATGTGGATGGAAGTAAACACGTCCTCACGGACCAAGCGCTCGTTGAGCAGGATGGCGTCCTCGTAGTTGTAGCCTTCCCAGGTGACGAAGCCGATGAGCACATTTTTGCCCAGCGCGATCTCGCCCTGAGAGCAGGCGGGGCCGTCGGCAATGACCTGGTCGCAGACAACGCGCTCACCCACCTCGACGATGGGCCGCTGGTTGACGCAGGTGCCCTGGTTGGAGCGGGCAAACTTGGTCAGCGCGTAGTCGCGGACATCGCCGTCATCGTAGCGAACGGTGATCATGTCGGCGCTGACGCGGGTGACGGTGCCGTCCTTCTCAGCCTTGATGCAGACCTCGGAGTCCACGGCGCATTTCTGCTCGATGCCGGTGGCGACGATGGGCGCCTCCGTGACCATCAGCGGCACGGCCTGGCGCTGCATGTTCGCGCCCATCAGAGCGCGGTTGGCATCGTCGTTCTGCAGGAACGGAATAAAGGCAGTTGCGATGGAGGTCATCATCTTCGGAGAGACATCCAGATAGTCGATGACCTCGCGGTCCACGGCGATGATCTCGTCGCGGTGGCGGCAGGTAATGCGGGTGTTGAGGAGGTAGCCGTTTTCATCCACAGGCTCCTTGGCCTGGGCGATGAAGTAATCATCCTCCACGTCGGCAGACATATATTCGACCTCATCCGTCACGCGGGAGGCGATGTATTTGCCGTTCTCGTCATATTCGCGGACGACCTTGCGGTAGGGAGCCTCCACAAAGCCGTATTCGTTGATCTGGGCAAAGCTGGCCAGATAGTTGATCAGGCCGATGTTGGGACCTTCCGGCGTCTCGATGGGGCACATACGGCCATAGTGGCTGTAGTGGACGTCGCGGACGTCGAAGGATGCGCGCTCTCTGCTCAGGCCGCCGGGGCCGAGAGCGGACAGACGGCGCTTGTGGGTCAGCTCGGCAAGGGGGTTGTTCTGGTCCATGAACTGGGACAGCGGCGAGGAGCCGAAGAACTCCTTGATGACCGCCGTCACCGGGCGGATATTGATGAGGCTCTGGGGCGTGACGGTCTCCAGATCCTGGACGGTCATGCGCTCACGGATGACGCGCTCCAGGCGGGTGAAGCCGACGCGGAACTGATTCTGCAGCAGCTCGCCGACGCAGCGCAGACGGCGGTTGCCCAGATGGTCGATGTCGTCGGTAGTACCTACGCCGAAGGCCACGCAGTTGAGATAGTTGATAGAGGCCAGGATGTCATCCCGGGTGATGTGCTTGGGAATCAGGTCGTCGCGGCGCTCCTCAATGGCATCCTCCCAGCCGTCGGCAGGGACGGTGTCCAGCATCTCAAAGAGGACCTTGCGGCAGACCTTTTCCTTGATGCCGTACTGTGCCGGGTCAAAGTCCACAAAACTCTTCATGTCCACCATGAAGTTGGAGAACAGCTTGCGGGCAGTGCCGTTGACGGAAATGACCGCCTCGCAGACGCCCCGTGCGGAGATTTCCTTGGCTCTTTCGCGGCTGAGGACCTCGCCGGGCATGGCCAGAATCTCGCCGGTACGCGGATCGACGATGGGTTCGGCCACCTCCTGACCGCTCAGGCGGCTCCAGATGTCCATTTTCTTGTTGAATTTATAGCGTCCGACCTTGGAAACGTCGTAACGGCGGGGGTCAAAGAACAGGCCGTCCAGATAGGCGGCGGCGCTGTCCACCGTGGGCGGCTCGCCGGGACGCAGGCGGCGGTAGATCTCCAGCAGACTGTCCTCGCGGGTCTTGCAGGGATCCTTTTCCATGGTCGCTTTGATGCGCTCGTCCTCGCCGAACAGCTCCAGGATCTGGCCATCGGTCTCAACGCCCATGGCGCGGATCAGGCAGGTAATGGGCAGCTTGCGGTTCTTGTCGATGCGGACATAGAAGCAGTTCTGCTGGTCCGTCTCATATTCCAGCCAGGCGCCGCGGTACGGGATGACCGTAGCGGTGTAGGTGTGCTGGTCGGCCTTGTCCACCGTATCGCCATAGTACATGCCGGGGCTGCGGACGATCTGGGAAACAATGACGCGCTCTGCGCCGTTGATGACGAAGGTGCCGCCGTTGGTCATGAGCGGGAAATCGCCCATGAAGATCTCCTGGTCCTTGATCTCGCCGGTCTGCTTGTTCAGCAGGCGGACACGGACCTTGATGGGCTTGGCATAGGTGGCGTCGCGCTCCTTGCACTCCTCAACGGTATACTTGGGCTTTTCGTCGAGGGAGTAGTCCAGGAAGGACAGCTCCAGGTTGCCGGTGTAGTCGGTGATCGCCGCGACGTCGTGAAATACCTCGCGCAGGCCCTCGTTCAGGAACCAGTTGTACGAATCCTTCTGAATCTTCAGCAGGTTCGGCATCTTCAGGATCTCCTGATACTTGGCGTAGCTCTTACGCTCGGTCTTTCCGAACTTCACGTCCTTGATTTCCATATGGGTCATCACAGCCTTTCTGTTCATTGGGTGTGTGGTTCATGTATTTGCGTAACGGCATTATTTTGACACGCCCGGAGCGGTTGACAGTTTGTCCTGCTGCCCCCTTGCGTATCCGTTTCGGGTATGGTATAATACCGTTAGTGGGTGAGGATCGGTGCTTTGCGATATTTCCGCAGTATAGAGCACTATTCTACCATATTTTTTTTGCTCAGTCAATACATATTTAAGAAAAAATCGCGGGAATCTCTGTGATGTAAATAGATGTGACCCAAATCAGGGGAGAAAATTTTCGATGTGGGA
>CALZCW010000158.1 GCA_945635805.1 uncultured Clostridia bacterium | reverse complement strand
GCCCTCGGAGGCCTTTATGGCCGTGCTGAAAATGGACGAATGATGAAGCAGGTGACGATTTATACCGACGGCGCCTGTTCCGGCAATCCGGGACCCGGCGGCTGGGGCGCGATTCTGGAGTGGAATGGCCGGGAGAAGGAGCTTTCCGGCGGCGAGGCGGAGACCACCAACAACCGCATGGAGCTTTCCGGCGTCATTTTTGCCCTGTCGGCCTTAAAGGAACCCTGCGCCGTGGACCTCTACACCGATTCCAAGTATGTCTTTGACGCCGTGGACAAGGGCTGGGTCTATACCTGGCGGAAGAACGGTTGGCGCAAGGCGGATAAGAAGCCGGCACTGAACGTGGATTTGTGGGAGCGGCTGCTGCCGCTGCTGGAGACGCACCGCGTCACCTGGCACTGGGTCAAGGGCCACGCGGAAAACGAGAAAAACAACCGCTGCGACGCCCTGGCCGTCGCCCAAAGCAAAAAATTTGCAGGCCGGTAAGGCAGCCTTATGGCTAAAAGCTAAGGGCTAAGGGTGAATGACTGATGTGTGCGCTGACGCGCACGAATGAAAAAATGATGAACGCACCTCCAACAAAGTGTTCGTAGGGACTGGCCTCCCGGACAGTCCGACTGAAAATTTGCCTTCGATGGGCAAATTTTCAGCAACGCAAACGAGCCATGACCGGGAACGATTTTGGAACATCGAATTCCAAAATCGTTTCGGGCCGTCGGGGACGCCGGCCCCTACTCCCGATTCGGTGTTCTTGCCGTAGGAGCGGCTACCAGCCGCCCGCAAAATATGAAACTGCATCCAATCGGGCGGCTGATAGCCGCCCCTACAGAGAAAGTGCGTTCGTGGCTGTAGGGCGCGACGACCCGGCGCGCCGTTTGTTTTTATCCGTCTGCGAAGCAGACACATTAGTCATTCACCCTTAGTCCTTAGTCCTTAGCCCAAATAACATCCTCCGAAACAGGTGATTTCTTATGTTCTATGTACTTTTAGCAGTCATTGCCGCAGCTATCGTCGGCCTGGACCAGTGGACCAAGGCCCTGACCCTTGCCGCTGACCGCGCAGGCTCCCTGCCGTCGGAAAGCATCCTGGGGATCTTCCACATCACCCACACGGAAAACGACGGCGCCATCTGGGGCATCCTCAGCGGCCAGACCTGGCTGTTCCTCCTCATCATGGTCCTGTTCCTGGCGGTGCTGGGGGTCATGATCTGGCGCAAATGGCTGACGAAAAAATTCGAGTGGCTCTGTCTGGCCTTTATCGCCGGCGGCGGTATCGGCAACATGATCGACCGCCTGGTCAGCGGCTCCGTGACCGACATGATCAAATTCGACTTTGTGGAGTTCCCCGTCTTCAACGTGGCCGACTGCTTTATCACCGTGGGCTGCGCAGCGCTGCTGATCTACATTCTGTTCTTCGACCGCGGGAAAAAGCATGAAGCGGACGGCTGAGCAGAGCGGCGAGCGGGTGGACGTGTTCCTCGCCCGCACCCTGCCGGAGCTGACGCGAAGCGCCATCCAGCGGCTGTTGGAGCAGGGCTGCGTAACGTGCGGCGGCAGGCCCGTGAAGAAAAACGCCAAAACCGAGGCCGGTCAGGAGTTTGACATCCTCCTGCCGGAGGTCCGCGAGACGGAGCTTGTGCCCCAGGACATCCCTCTGAACGTGGTCTACGAGGACGGGGATGTTCTCGTCATCGACAAGCCCAAGGGTCTGGTGGTCCATCCGGCGGCGGGACATGAGGACGGCACCCTGGTCAACGCCCTGTTGCACCACTGCGGCGACTCCCTCTCCGGCATCAACGGCGAAAAGCGGCCCGGCATTGTCCACCGCATCGACATGGACACCAGCGGCCTGCTCATCGTGGCGAAGAACGACTTTGCCCATCAGGCCCTTGCCGCCCAGCTGCAGGATCACAGCCTGCGCCGGGTGTATGAATGTATCGTCCGCGGCGGCTTCCGGGAGGATTCCGGCACCGTCGACGCGCCCATCGGCCGCCATCCCACCGACCGCAAGCGCATGGCGGTGACGGAGAAAAACAGCCGCCCCGCCGTGACCCACTGGGAGGTCATCGACCGCTACGGCGCCTATACCCATCTGCGCTGCCGTCTGGAAACGGGCCGCACCCATCAGATCCGTGTCCACATGGCCTACATCAACCATCCCATCGCGGGCGACCCGGTCTACGGCGTAAAAAAGCCGGAGCTGGGCCTGACGAGCCAGTGTCTCCACGCCCGGGAGCTGACCTTTACCCATCCGCGCACGGGGGAGGAAATGACCTTTACCACGCCCCTGCCGGAGGAATTCCAAAAGGCCCTGGCGCGTCTCAGGAATCAGTAATATTTTTAGGAGGTATTTCCCATGACTGCATACGAAAAGCTGCAAAAATGTCTCGCCTGCGTGCGCGAAAAGACCGATTTTGTTCCCGACGTCGCTCTGATCCTCGGCTCCGGCCTGGGCGCTCTGGCCGATGAGATCGAGGCCGTGGCCACCGTGGACTACCACGACATCGAAGGCTTCCCCGTTTCCACCGTCGCAGGCCACCGGGGCCGTTTCGTCTTCGGCTATTTCGGCAAGGTCAAGGTAGTCATCATGCAGGGCCGCGTCCACTATTATGAGGGCTATTCCATCCAGGATGTCCTGCTGCCCACCCGCCTGATGCGTCTCATGGGCGCCAAGGTCCTGTTCCTGACCAACGCCGCCGGCGGCATCAACAAGAGCTTCCACGTGGGCGATTTCATGATCATCCGCGACCACATCATGTCCTTCTTCCCCAACCCCCTCATCGGCGCGAACATCGAGGAGCTGGGCCCCCGTTTCCCGGACATGAGCGAGGTCTATGACCGCGAGCTGAGCAAGACCATCCGCGACACCGCCGCCCGTCTGGACATCCCCGTGCAGGAGGGCGTCTACTGCCAGCTCACCGGCCCCACCTACGAGACGCCGGCTGAGATCAAAATGCTGGGCCTCATGGGCGCCGACAGCGTGGGCATGTCCACTGCCTGTGAGGCTGCTGCCGCACGCCACGCCGGAATGCGGGTCTGCGGCATCTCCTGCATCACCAACCTGGCAGCGGGCATCTCCCCCGTGGCCCTGAGCCATCAGGAGGTCTTCGACACCGCCAACCGGGTCGCGCCCTTCTTCCGCCAGCTGGTCCGTG
>CALZCW010000157.1 GCA_945635805.1 uncultured Clostridia bacterium | reverse complement strand
TGGCCCTCTCCATGCTGGGCATTTTGGCCCTTGCGCCGGTGCTGGCAAAGCTCCTAAAGCCCATTCTGGTGCCGGTCTACGGCTTTCTGGGGGCGGACCCGGCCATGTTCGCCGGGACCATCCTGGCCAACGACATGGGCGGCGCACCTCTGGCCTATGAGCTGGCGCAGACACAGGAAGCGGCCCAATTCGGCGGCCTCATCATCGGCTCCATGCTGGGCGCGACGGTGGTGTTCATCATCCCCGTGGCTCTGGGCATCATTCAGGAGGAGGACCGTCCGGCCTTGGCAAAGGGCGTTCTGGCCGGCGTGGTCACCATCCCCATCGGTGCCTTTCTCGGCGGCCTGACGGCAGGCTTTTCCGTCGGTATGCTCCTGCGGAACCTGGTGCCCATCGTCCTCTTCGCCGCCCTCATCGCTCTGGGCCTCTGGAAATTTGAAAAGGCTATGATCCGGGGCTTTCTCGGCTTCGGCAAGGGCGTGCTGGCGGTCATTACCGTGGGCCTTGCTGCGGCGGTGTTCTCCGAGCTTACCGGCGTGACCCTCATTCCCGGTATGGCCCCTCTGTCCGAAGGGATCGGGGTGGTGGCCCAGATCGGCTTCGTGCTGGCGGGAGCCTTCCCCCTGGTCTATGGAATCACCAAGGTTTTCCGCAAGCCTCTTTTGAAGCTGGGCGGGCTGCTGGGCATGAACGACATCGCCGCCGCCGGGATGGTGGCCAGTCTGGCCAATGTCATTCCCATGTTCGGCATGATGAAGGACATGGACCGCCGCGGGAAGGTGGTCAATGTGGCCTTCGCCGTGTCGGCGGCCTTTGTCTTCGGCGACCATCTGGGCTTTACGGCGGGCTTTGACAGCTCCATGCTGGGCCCCGTCATCGTCGCCAAGCTCACCGGCGGCGTGGCGGCTGTTCTGGCGGCTCTGGCACTGACGCGGAAGGAAGCCCGGGCATAACGGAAAAGGGACGGTCAAACAGGCCGTCCCTCAAAACTGCATTTGACAAGCCGTGCCAAAAAGGATATACTGAGAGTATCATAATAGAAGGAGTGCGGCTATGGACATATTGGTCACCGGCGGCACCGGTTATATCGGCAGCCACACCTGCGTGGAGCTTCTGCAGGCGGGGCACAAGGTCATCATCGTGGACAATCTGAGCAATTCCAGGGCGGACGTGGTGGACAAGCTCCGCACCATCACCGGCCTTACGCCCGTATTCTACAAGGCAGACGTGGAAAACCGCGCCGCTCTGCGGGAGATCTTCGCCGCCCACCGTCCCGAGGCCGTCATCCACTTTGCCGGTCTCAAGGCCGTCGGCGAAAGCTGCCGCCTGCCGTTAAAATACTACCGCTGCAACCTGGACGCCACCCTGTCCCTGCTGGAGGTCATGGAGGAATTCGGCTGCAAGCGGCTGGTCTTTTCCTCGTCGGCGACGGTCTACGGTCCGGACAACCCGGTGCCCTACACCGAGTCCATGCCCGCCCGGGTGGCCACTAACCCCTACGGCTGGACCAAGATCATGATCGAGCAGATCCTGCGGGACCATACCGCCGCCGATCCGGCCTTTTCCGCCGTTCTTCTGCGGTACTTCAACCCCATCGGTGCCCATACTTCTGGGCTTTTGGGGGACGATCCCAACGGCATCCCCAACAATCTCATGCCCTATATCTCCCGGGTAGCGGCGGGAAAGCTGCCCCATCTGACGGTCTTCGGCGACGACTACCCCACCCCCGACGGTACGGGCCTGCGGGACTATCTGCATGTGGTGGACCTGGCCAAGGGCCATCTGAAAGCGCTGGAATACGCGGCGCAGCACACCGGCGCCGAGGCCTTCAACCTGGGCACAGGCAGAGGTGTCAGCGTTCTGGAGCTGGTACATACCTTTGAAAAGGTCAACGGCGTTCCCGTTCCCTACGTTATCGGGCCCCGTCGGGACGGCGATTTGGCCTGCTGCTGGGCCAACGCGGAAAAGGCGGCGCGCCTGCTGGGCTGGACGGCGGAAATGACCCTGGAGGATATGTGCCGCGACAGTTGGAACTTCGTGAAAAACGCCTGAAATTAAACCATGACCACCGGCTGCATATATTGCACCGCCGGTGGTCATTTTTTCTGCCCGCATCTGTAGGGACGGCAATCAGCCGCCCGCTTTTTTGATCTGCGCGGAGCGCTCCTTCGTTATTCACTGTTCGCCATTCACTATTCACCGAACCCCTGCAAAGGCGCGTCAGGGATGCCGCGCGCTACAGGCTGCCTGTACGAAAAAACGGTGCGTCCGGTTGGGGACGCACCGTTTTTTGGGTAGCTCAATTTATCAATACATTCCGCCGCCGGCGTTGGCTGCTGCGGCTGCCGCTGCGGCATCCGCTGCGGGGTCGGGCTTGTCGACGACGAGGGATTCCGTCGTCAGGACGCAGGCGCCGATGGACGCGGCGTTCTCCAGGGCCGTTCTTGTGACCTTGGTCGGGTCGACGATGCCGCCGGGGATCATGTCGCAGTAAACATCGGTGTAGGCGTTGTAGCCGTAGCCGACCTTCTTGCTGTTCTTGATCTTCTCGAAGACGACGGAGCCATCCACGCCCGCGTTCTCTGCGATCTGGCGGATCGGAGCCTGCAGAGCCTTGGCAATGATGGAAGCGCCGGTCTTCTCGTCGCCGGACAGCTTGGCAACGAGCTTCTCGACAGCGGGGATGGCGTTGACAAAGGCCGTGCCGCCGCCTGCGACGATGCCTTCCTCCACTGCCGCACGGGTGGCGTTCAGAGCGTCCTCCACGCGGAGCTTCTGCTCCTTCATGGCGACCTCGGTCTGCGCGCCGACGCGGATGACCGCGACACCGCCGGACAGCTTGGCCAGACGCTCCTGGAGCTTCTCGCGGTCGTAATCGGAGGTGGTGACATTGATGGCAGCCTTGATCTCATGGATGCGGCTCTGGATCTCATCGGGGTTGCCGCAGCCGTCGACGATGACGGTGTTGTCCTTGTTGACCTTGATCTGACGGGCTCTGCCGAGGTCGCTGATCTGCACATCCTGCAGGTTCATGTTCAGCTCAGAGGCAACATAGGTGCCGCCGGTGAGAATGGCGATGTCGCGGAGCATTTCCTTGCGGCGGTCGCCGAAGCCGGGCGCCTTGACGCAGACGCAGTTGAAGCTGCCGCGCAGACGGTTGAC
>CALZCW010000156.1 GCA_945635805.1 uncultured Clostridia bacterium | reverse complement strand
GGGGCTTCCGCTCCGAGAAGGATCTCCGCAATGCCGGCGCGGAAACGGTCTACCGTTCCCCTGCTGAATTGTATGATGCTTTGATTGGAAAAACAAAAATGACTTAATTGTTAATTTTTTCTCTGTTTTCTTGCAGAATCAAAACAACAATATTATAATAGAACCCATAATATATCCTGCAGAAAATAACTATTCCGGAGGCGCTTTTTATGAGAGCGATTCAAAAAAACGGCGGAAGTATCCTCATGTGTGTGCTGGAGATCCTGGTCGGTGTGCTGCTGCTCCTGGACCCCACGGGTTTTACTTCTTCCATCATCATAGCAGCAGGAGCCGCGCTGATCCTGTACGGCGCGATCTGTATCGTGCGCTACTTCCGCGCCGACGCGGCAGAGGGTGCGCTGCGGCAGAACCTGTTTAAGGGCTTGCTTCTGCTGCTTGGCGGTCTGTTCTGTGTGCTGCGGTCAAAATGGTTCGTAGACACCTTTCCCCTGCTGACGATCCTTTACGGCATCGGTCTTCTGATCAGCGGCGTGGGCAAGATCCAGTGGATGGCGGATATGATCCGCTTCGGCAGGAAGCGCTGGTATCTGCCCGCCATCAGTGCCGTGCTTTCCCTGATCTTCGCGGCGATTATCCTCTGCTCGCCGACCGCCCTGTGGAGCTTCCTCGGCATCGTCCTGATTGTAGAGGCAGTCTTCGACATCGTCGCCATTGCCCTCGGCGGCAAGCACAAAGGCAGCGGCGATGACATCATCGACGTATAATTGAAGGAAAGCGCCCTCCTTGGCAAAGCAAGGAGGACGTTTTTATCACTTGATATTCTTCATCTCATCGCCCAGGACGTCCGCGATCTCTTTTAAGTGTCCCGTGCGCCGGTCCTTCAGCTTATAGTGCTGCAAAATGCCATAGCCGGGATACTGGTTACCCTCGACGATCACCGGCCCGTTGACGGAAAACGCCACGTCCCAACCAATATAGCGCTCCTGCGGGAGGCGTTTCGCCGCCGCACAGCACAGGTCAAAGGCTTCCCGGACCCCGGGGATCACCACGTCCTTGAACGCCGTACCCGTCATCGGATGGGTCTCGTAGACGTTTCCGTAGTCGTCGATGACGTTGCTGTCGATTCTGCCGTCCTCACCCACGCTGAAATACAGATCGTTGGTACTGCCGATGACGTTGGCCGCGTCCTGATTGATGCGGAAGGCGTTGCGCAGCACCACCACCTCACCGCTGCTCTTGCGCAGGGTGACAACGCGGAAGGAGTTGACGACGCAGGGATTGAGCCGGTTGACCGCTTCACACTGGACGATGGCCTCCTCCAGCAGCAGATACCCGTCGGAGATCAGCCCGTCATAGAGGGCTTTTTTATCCGCAGACGCTTCCAGTTCGATCCTCTTGACGCCGTGGCCGCCCTCCCCGATGGGCATTTTGGCAAAAAGCACCTGTTTTCCCTCCAAAAAGGCGAGGAATTCCGCGAAATCCGCCTCCCGCAGATTGAGATAGTCCCTGCCAAGGAAGTCCTTAAAATAGCGGTTGAAGACCAGCTTATCATCCAGAATGACCTTATAGTAATCGTCATTGAGGTAGTGGATGATCTTATAGAATTTCTTCGCCGTGACGAAGGTATCCCGTTCGGCACTGCTCAGGTCAATATAGTTGCCGCGAAAATAGTCCGTGTAGCCGGCGCCCCGCTTGAGCATGGCGCCGATCATGGACAGATAGATATAGGGCTTTGATTTTCCGCTGTTTTGGTGGATCAGCTCCACATGCTGCTTCATGCGGTCGCGGTTGATGGTCTTGAATTTTCTCAGCATCCAGCCTCTGACGGACATATTCGTTTCCTGCTTTCTTTCGTATTATAGCGCGACGGCGATGGCCTCGCGGATATTGCGCACACGCAGCAGCTCCAGGCCCTCCGGCGCGTGCAGCTCTTTTGCGTTTCTTGGTACCAGGCACTGGGTAAAGCCAAGACGGCGGATCTCGGAAAGCCGCTGGGAAAGCTGCCCGACGGCGCGGATCTCGCCGGTCAGGCCCACCTCGCCGACGGCAGCCAGGCTGTCGGAAACGGGCTTGTCCTGAGCGGCAGATGCCGCCGCAATGACTACCGCCAAGTCTGCTGCAGGCTCGTCCAGCCGCAGACCGCCGACGACGTTCCAGTAGACATCCGCGTTGGAAAGCCGCAGACCGCCACGCTTTTCCAGCACAGCCAGAAGCATGGCGGCGCGGTTGTAATCCAGGCCGTTGCCTGTTCTGCGGGGTACGGAAAGGGTCGTCGGCGACACCAGCGCCTGAACCTCCGCCAAAACCGGCCGGGTGCCCTCCATTACGCAGGCAACACAGGTGCCCGGCGTATTGAGGGGCCGTCCTGCCAGCAGCATTTCCGAAGGATTGGGCACCTGGCACAGGCCGTCGTCACGCATTTCAAAGACGCCAATCTCATTGGTGGAGCCGAAGCGGTTTTTTGCCGCCCGCAGGAGACGGTAGGAGGTGTGGCTCTCGCCCTCAAAATAGAGGACGCAGTCCACCATATGCTCCAAAACTTTCGGCCCGGCAATGGCGCCCTCCTTGTTGATGTGGCCCACCAAAAAGACGGTGACGCCGCTGCTCTTGCAATATTGCATCAGCCGCATGGTGCAATCGCGCACCTGAGTCACGCTGCCGGGAGAGGCGGGCTTGTCCTCGGAGAAAAGGGTCTGCACCGAGTCCGTGATCAGAAGGTCGGGCTTGAGGCGTTCCGCCGCGGCGAGGATCTCATCCAGATTCGTCTCGCACAGAAGAAACAGGCCGTCGCCCTGAACGCCCAGCCGCTGGGCCCGGAGCTTGAGCTGCTGTTCGCTTTCCTCGCCCGAGACGTAGAGTACCGTCTGTTCCCGCAGAATATGCTCACAGATCTGCAGCAGCAGCGTGGATTTGCCGATCCCCGGCGCGCCGGAGACCAGCACCAGAGAACCCTTGACCGCACCGCCGCCCAAAACACGGTCCAGCTCGGACATACCGGTGGTGAAGCGCAAAGTCTCGTCCGTGGTCACCTCAGAGAGGCGCTTGGCCACGGCGGAGCGGCGCACCGAAGAAAGGCCGGCTGTCTTGGCTGCAGGCGTCGGCGTGTATTCCTCCAGGGTGTTCCACTGCCCGCAGGCAGGACAGCGCCCTGCCCACTTGGGCGTCTCGTTGCCGCAGTTGGAGCAGAGATAGACGGTTTTAGA
>CALZCW010000155.1 GCA_945635805.1 uncultured Clostridia bacterium | reverse complement strand
CCAGAACATGGCGTCGGTCTCGGCGGCAGAGGTGATAACGCCCAGGGGGCCTACCAGACCGCAGGTGCCCATGCCCGCCGAAACGCCGGTGTTGGTCAGGCGGAAGACCAAAGTGGAGACCGGCCCCGTGATGGCGGAGGCCAGAATGGTCGGCAGCCAGATGACCGGCCGCTTGATGATATTGCCCATCTGGAGCATGGAGGTGCCCAGACCCTGAGCCACCAGACCGCCCCAGCGGTTTTCGCGGAAGCTCATGATGGCAAAGCCCACCATCTGGCAGCAGCAGCCCGCCGTTGCAGCGCCGCCTGCCAGACCGGAAATGCCGATCATGGCGCAGATGGCTGCGGAGCTGATGGGCAGGGTGAGCAGGATGCCCACCACCACGGAGACGACAATGCCCATGAAGAAGGGCTGCAGCTCCGTGGCGCGGTTGATGAAGTCGCCCAGGTAGTACATGGCGTAGGCGATGACCGGGCAGAAGAGCTTGGCGATGCCGTAGCCGGACAGGATCGTCACCAGCGGCGTCACGAGGATGTCGACCTTGGTTTCCTTAGAGACCAGCTTGCCAAGCTCCGTGGAGATCAGGACCGCGACAAAAGCTCCGGCAGGACCGGCGGTATAGGCGATGGCCGCGCCGTCCACGGTGATCTCCGCGCCCATGACATAGCCCATGGCGCCGACGACGGCGGAGGACAGCAGCACCAGGCCGTCTGCCTTGAGGGCGGCGGCTACCGCCACGCCGATGGCAGCGCCGACGACATAGTTGTTTTTGGAAAAGGCGGCGATGTCCGTAAGGAAACCGATGCCAAAACGGTCACCGAGGGTGCCGAGAATCGTGCCGATGAGCAGAGAGGCAAACAGTCCCTGTGCCATGGCGCCCATGGCGGTGACAAAATAGGTCCGCCAGGAGGGCTGCACGTTCTTTTTTTTGAGAAATTCGCGCATGAAATTCATCCCTTTGTTTCTAATTTTCCTCATTCTACCACGGCGCACCACGCTTTGCAAGGGAAACATTGACTTTCTTTCGGGGATATATTACAATGGAATTGTTCTTTTCCGCCCCCTGCGCGGCGGAAAATGTGACATTTTACCATTGATACAAGGACGGATGCTGCCATGGAAGTCAAACGAATCCCCGTCATTCTGGACGGCGACCCCGGTCACGACGACGCCATTGCCTGGATGCTGGCCCAGGCCAGCCCCCTGCTGGATATCCGCGCCGTCACCAGCGCCTGCGGCAATCAGACCATTGAAAAAACCACCTACAACGCCCTGCGGATCTGCACTCTTTTGGGCATCACCGCCCCCGTCGCCAAGGGACGGCCCGCGCCTCTGCTGGAAAAGCCCATGAACGCCCCGTCGGTTCACGGCCAGTCGGGTCTGGACGGCCCGGTGCTGCCGGAGCCTGCCATGGACCTGAGCGAGCTGCCCGCCGTGGAGCTGATGGCCCGGGTTCTGCGGGAGAGCAGCGAGCCTGTGACCCTGGTGGTCACAGGGCCTCAGACCAACGCGGCGGCTCTGCTGCTGGCCCACCCGGAATTGAAGGAGAAGATTGCCCGCATCAGCATCATGGGCGGCGGTATCTCCCACGGCAACTGGACGCCGGCGGCGGAGTTCAACATTCTGGCAGACCCGGAGGCGGCGGACATCGTGTTCCGCAGCGGCATTCCCGTCATCATGAGCGGCCTGGACGTGACGGAACAGGCGCTGATCTTCCCCAAGGATTTCGAGCGTATCCGTGCCGTGGGCAACCGTGTTGCAAGGATCGTCGCCGACTGGCTGGAATTCTTCTATGAATTCCACCGCAACATCGGTTACGCCGGTGCGCCGCTTCACGACCCGGTGGCCGTGGTCAGCCTGATCCGCCCGGACCTGCTTCAGACGAAGCCCATGTGCGTGGAGATCGAGACCCGGGGCGAATACTGCCGGGGTGCCACCGTCGGCCATGACCGCAAGCGCGCCAACGCCCTGGTCAACCTGGGCATCGACCGCGACGGCTTTGCCGACCTGCTGGTCGAGGCGGTCAAAACCTATGGGGAGGATGAAAGATGAATCGGATTCCTGTGTGGATCGACTGTGATCCCGGCGTGGACGACGCCGTAGCAATGCTGCTGGCAAACTGGCTGCCGGAGCTGGACATCGTCGGCATCAGTACCGTGGCGGGCAACGCGACGCTGCCCATCACCACGGAAAATGCTTTGAAAATCTGCAATTTGATGAAGAAAAATTACCCGGTTTTTTCCGGTGCCGACCGTCCGCTGATGCGGGAATATGAGGCCGGAGAGTCCTTCCACGGGCCGGACGGTCTGGGCGGGGCAAGGCTGCAGGAGCCGTCCCGCCGTGCAGAGAGTCTCCCCGCCTGGGATGCCATCTATGAGGCGGCGCGGCAGTCGGAGGGCCGGTTAGAGCTGATCGCCCTTGGGCCTCTGACCAACATCGCCATCGCCCTGGGCAAGTACCCGGAGCTGCCCCGCTACCTGCGCCGCATCGTCCTCATGGGCGGCTCTGCCACCCGCGGCAACTGCACCCCGGCGGCGGAATTCAACATCCACGCCGACCCGGAAGCGGCCCAGGCCGTTTTCCGCAGCCCGGTGGAAAAGGTCATGTGCGGGCTGGAGGTGACGGAGCAGGCCTATCTGACCGCCGGAGAATTGGCGGCCATCACCGCCCATGACAGCGCCGTCTGCCGTTTCCTGCGGGAGGCGACGCCCATGCTGCAGGAGAAAAACACGGCGGCGGGACTGCCCGGCTGGGCCGTTCACGACGCCTGCCCGGTGGCCTATATTGCCCATCCCGAGTTGTTTTCCGGCCGGGAGGCAGGCGTGTTTGTGGAGACCCGCGCGGAGCTGACCTTCGGCAAAACCGTGACGGACCTCTACAGCGACAAAAAATTCGAGGAAAAGAACACCTTTGTGGTGCTGGACATCGACCGCCCGGCCTTTGCAGCCCTGCTGGAACGCGCCGTGACGAAGAGCTGAGTTCCCCGGTTTTCACGATATGCCAACGTAGGGCGAGCCACTTACGGATGCCGCCTCTACGGATATGTGAATAGTGAATAATGAATGGTGAACAGTGAACAAGTTATGTGTGCGCTTCCGCGCACGGGTTCCATTCGTCTGCGAAGCAGACACATCCGCTGTTCACGATTCACCGTTCACTTTTCACTGTTCACTAAAAAAACAATGATTCGTCTGCGAAGCAGACACCTCAGTTATTCAC
>CALZCW010000154.1 GCA_945635805.1 uncultured Clostridia bacterium | reverse complement strand
AACAAAAAATGAGCGTGTTCGCAAAAACACGCTCATTTATCGTTATTTCTCCACAGCGTAAAGGATAGCGCGCACCAGTTCCTCACGTCCGGTCCCCTTTTCGGCGGAAAACGGGATCAGCGTCACGTCCTCCGGCAGGCCCAGGGTCTCCCGAATGCAGCGCAGATTTGGCTCGACCTCGCTCTTTTTCAGCTTGTCCAGCTTGTTCGCCACGACCACAAAGGGCCGTCCTGTGTCCTTGAACAGGTCCGCCATGACGCAGTCCAGCTTGGTGGGCTCGTGGCGGGCATCGACAATCATCACGCCCAGCGTAATGCGTTCTGCCTGGGCAAAATAGGTCTCCATAAGCCTGCCCCAGCGCTCTTTTTCCGACGCTGCCACCTGGGCATAACCGTAGCCGGGCAGGTCCACGAAATAGGCCCGGCCGTCCACCTTAAAATAATTGATATGGATGGTCTTTCCCGGCTTCTGGCCGACGCGGGCGAAGTTCTTCCGCTGCAGAACACAGTTGAGGACAGAGGATTTGCCCACATTGGACTTGCCGGAAAAGGCGATCTGCGGCAGCCCGTCAGCCACAAAGGCGTTGGGCTGGGCGGCAGACCGGATGAATTCTACCTTTTGCAGATTCATTGGCGTATCCCCGTTTTCGGCTTCGGTGCCTCGTGAGGCACGGCCACCGGAGGCTTGCGGTTCTTACTCTGCACGGAAGAGTTTTCCGACGCAGGCAGGACCAGTGCGGCGTCAATGACCGCGTCCACATGATCCACCAGAATAAAGTTCAGCGCCTTGCGGACGGTCTGGTCGATCTCCTCCAGGTCCTTTTCGTTGGAAGCGGGGATTATGACGGTCTTTACCCCGTGACGCAGCGCAGCCATAGTCTTCTCCTTTAATCCGCCGATGGGCAGGACCCGGCCGCGAATGGAGATCTCGCCGGTCATTGCGATGTCCCGGCGCACGGGAGCCCCGGTTAAAGCCGAGACCATCGCCGTGCAGACGGTGATGCCGGCAGAGGGGCCGTCCTTGGGAACTGCGCCCTCCGGGAAGTGAACATGGATGTCCTTGGTTTTATAGAAGTCTTCCGGGATTCCCAGAACCTGTGTGCGACTGCGGATATAGCTCATGGCAGCCTGGACCGATTCCTTCATCACGTCGCCCAGGTTGCCTGTCAGATTCAGCTTGCCGCTGCCGTCGACCACATTACATTCGACCTCTAAAGTCTCGCCGCCGACGCTGGTCCACGCAAGGCCCGTCACCAGGCCGACGCTGTCTGCGGAAGCCAGCTTGTCCGGCAGGAATTTACGCACGCCGAGAAGCTCCTCCAGATTCCGGCCGGTAACGCTGATCCGTTTCAGCTCCGGGTCGGAGACAAAGCGCATGGCGCACTTACGGCAGAGGTTGGCCAGCTCCCGTTCCAGATTCCGCACGCCGGATTCCCGGGTATAGCAGCGGATGATCTCACGGAGGGCATCGTCAGAGAGGCGGACCTGCGTTTTTTTCAGGCCGTGCTTCTTCAGCTGCTTGGGCAGCAGATGCTCCTTGGCGATCATCAGCTTTTCCTCGTCTGTGTAGGAGCTGAGCTCAATGATCTCCATCCTGTCCAGCAGCGGACGGGGGATAGTGTCCGTCTGGTTGGCTGTGGTGATGAACATACAGTCGCTCAGATCAAAGGGAACCTCCAGATAATTGTCCCGGAAGGTGCTGTTCTGCTCACTGTCCAGGACCTCCAGAAGCGCCGCAGACGGATCGCCGCGGTAGTCGCTGCCCAGCTTGTCGATCTCGTCGAGTAGGAGCAGCGGATTGCAGGAACCGGCCTGAGAGACAGCGTTGAGAATACGGCCCGGCATGGCGCCGATATAGGTCTTGCGGTGACCGCGTATCTCCGCCTCATCGTGGATACCGCCCAGGGAAATGCGGGCCAGCTTACGGTTCAGCGCACGGGCTACGCTCATGGCGATGGAGGTCTTGCCGACACCGGGAGGGCCCACCAGACAGATGATCTGCCCGGGCATATTGGGAGAAAGCTGCTTGACCGCAAGAATTTCAAGGATGCGTTCCTTGACCTTTTCCAGGCCGAAGTGGTCCTCGTCCAGAATTCGCTTAGCGGCCTTGACATCCAGACGCTCCTTGGTCTTTTTGCCCCAGGGCAGCTCCAGCGCCGTGTCCAGATAGTTGCGGATGACGGAGGCCTCTGAGGAGCCATAGGGCTGCTTTGCCAGACGCTGGACTTCCTTCATAAATTTTTCTTCTACTTCGTCGGGGAGCTTCAGCGCCTCGATCTTCTCGCGGTATTCCTCGATCTCCGCCTCGTCGTCGCTCTCACCCAACTCCGAGCGGATGACCTTCATCTGCTCCCGCAGGAAATAGTCCCGCTGGCCCTTGTCAATGCTCTGCTGGGTCTTGTCCTGGATGCTGTTTTCCAACCGCAGCACCTCCAGCTCCTGAGCCATGAGCTTGTTGGACATCTCCAGGCGGTGGACAGGATGCAGATTCTGCAGCACGCGCATTTTCTCCGCATAGCCGAAGGTCGCCGACTGGGTCATCAGATCTGCAATCAGGCCGGGATCGTCAGTGGAGAGAATTTTCAGCATCACATCCTGCACCGGGCGCTGGGTCAAGTCGGCAAACTCGTCAAACAACTGCGCGGCCTGCCGTTTCAGCGCCTCGATCCGCGCAGTGCCGGAGGTATATTCCAGATCGGGTACCGACTCGGTCCGGGCGCAGAGATAGGGCGTAGTTTTCACAACATCCGTGATCTTGGCGCGGTATTCGCCGTAGACCAGGACGCGGACTGTATCTCCGGACACCTTCAGGATCTGCCGCACATGGGCAACGGTGCCCATGGGGTACAAATCCTTCAGCTCCGGGTCATCCTGTAAAATATCTTTTTGCGTGACCAGATAAATTCTCTGGTCTGACGACATAGCCTTGTCCAGGGCGCGGACGGATTTTTCCCGGCCAACATCAAAATGGATGGTTGTCTTGGGGAAAACCGTCAGGCCGCGCAGAGCCAGGACCGGCATACGTTCGGAAAGAATGATCTCATTCATGGGGTACTCCTTTCTGCGGCATACAGCCGCAGGTAGCAAGAAAAGGGGGCGGTTACGCTCCCCCTCTCCTGATATGCAGGCTCAGCCTGCGTTGCTGCGCTTTGCCTTGGAGCGCACCACCTTGGGCTCGACGCCTTTTTCCACACAATCACGGGTGATCGTGACACGGGTGATGGACGGATCGGACGGGATGTCGTACATGACCTTGGTCATGACCTCCTCCAAAAC
>CALZCW010000153.1 GCA_945635805.1 uncultured Clostridia bacterium | reverse complement strand
GTAAAAATCTTTGTGAAAGCCGGCAACGGCGGCAACGGCGCGGTGGCCTTCCACCGCGAAAAATACGTTGCGGCAGGCGGTCCTGACGGCGGCGACGGCGGCAAGGGCGGCAATATCGTCCTGCGGGTCAATGACAATCTCTCGACCCTGATGGATTTCCGCTATAAGCGCAAATATTCCGCCTCCAACGGTCAGGACGGCCAGGGCTCCCGCTGCGCAGGCAAAAGGGGAGAGGATCTTGTGATCCAGGTCCCCCGGGGCACCGTGGTCCGCGACGCTGCCACCAACGAGGTCATCAAGGATATGTCCGGCAACGACGATTTCATCCTCTGCAAGGGTGGACGAGGCGGCTGGGGCAACAAGCATTTTGCAACGCCCACCCGTCAGGTGCCCCGTTTTGCCAAGGCCGGGCTTCCCGGCGAGGAGCATGAGGTGGTGCTGGAGCTGAAGCTCCTGGCGGATGTGGGTCTGGTGGGCTTCCCCAATGTGGGCAAATCCACCCTGCTGTCCGTGACCTCCAACGCCCATCCGAAGATCGCCAACTACCATTTTACCACCCTCTATCCCAACCTGGGCGTGATCTATGTGGACGACGGCGTTTCCTTCGTCATGGCGGATATCCCCGGCATCATCGAGGGCGCGGCGGAGGGTGCCGGTCTGGGCCATGATTTCCTGCGCCATATTGACCGCTGCCGCCTGCTGGTGCACATTGTGGATGTCTCCGGCAGTGAGGACCGGGATCCCATCGAGGATTTCGAGAAGATTAACGCGGAGCTGGCCGATTATTCCGCCGATCTGGCTGCCCGTCCCATGATCGTGGCCGCCAACAAGTGCGACCTGATCCCTGAGGGCAGCGATAATCTGGAGCGCCTGCGTGAATATGTGGAGCGGCGCGGCTATCCGTTCTATGAGATCTCCGCTGCCACCACCCAGGGAACAAAGCAGCTCATGCGCGTCATTGCCGGTAAGCTCCGTGAGCTGCCGCCGGTGACCGTCTATGAGCCGGAGTACGTCAAGCCTCTGGCTGAGGCGGGAGAGGCCGACGACCTCACCATCGAGCATATGGACGACCTGTGGGTCATCTCCGGCAAGTGGCTCCAGCAGCTTCTCATGGACATCAATTTTGCCGATTATGAATCGCGGATGTATTTTGACCGCCAGCTTCGCAAGAGCGGCCTCTTTGAGCGCCTGGAAGCCATGGGCATTGAGGACGGCGATACGGTGAGCATCTACGATTTTGAATTTGAATACGAGCGGTAAAAAACAGCAAATTCCCGAATGTCCAGGGGGTGGACATCCGGGAATCCGCTACAGAAATGAGAGAGGGGAAAAAAGAGAGATAAATGAAAAATGGGCAGGTACGGAAACGAAGGATGACGTTACCGTCCTTACATTTTGGAGTATACCGGGCACTTTTGAAGAAACTGTGAACGAAGTCGAAACAAATTGGAAAGAATCCGTAAAGAAGCCTGTTTTGGCAGAACTTTCCCCTTGACACAGATGGTATAATATTCTCAGAACGTCGGCGGACGGTATCCGTGCTGCGGATAAGATATTTCAAAACGAAACGAGGTGTGCGCATGGACGGCAAGGGTATCAAGATCATTGCAAAAAATCCCAAGGCCTTTCACGAATATTTCGTGGAGGAACGCTTTGAGGCCGGTATCGAGCTGTCCGGCACCGAGGTCAAATCCGTCCGTCTCGGCACGCTGAATCTCAAGGACGCCTGGTGCACGGTCAAAAACGGCGAGCTTTGGGTGCGCCAGATGCACATCAGCCCCTATGAGCAGGGAAATATCTTCAACAAAGACCCCATGCGGCCCCGCAGGCTGCTGATGCACAAGCGGGAGATCATGAAGCTGTTCTCCAAGGTCAAGCTGGAGGGCTATGCCATCATTCCGCTGTCGGTCTATCTGAAGAATTCCCGGGTCAAGCTGGAGATCGCGCTGTGCCGCGGCAAAAAGCTCTATGACAAGCGGCAGGATGCCGCCAACAAGGACGCACGGCGTCAGATCGACCGTGCCATGAAAGAAAGGAACCACTGATATGGAAAATCCCATTGCAACCATCGAAATGGAAGACGGCGGCGTTATCACGGCTGAGCTTTATCCCGACATCGCGCCGCAGTCCGTTTACAACTTCATTGCCCTGGCCAACAGCGGCTTCTACGACGGCCTGATCTTTCACCGCGTCATCTCCGGCTTTATGATCCAGGGCGGCTGCCCCGAGGGTACGGGAATGGGCGGCCCCGGCTACTGCATCAAGGGCGAGTTCCTGTTCAACGGCGTGGATAACAAGCTCAAGCACAAGCGCGGCGTTCTGTCCATGGCGCGGGCGTCCTCTCCCAATTCCGCAGGCTCCCAGTTCTTCATCATGCACCAGGACGCGCCCCATCTGGATAAGCAGTACGCGGGCTTCGGCAAGGTGCTGACCGGCATGGAGGTCGTGGACAAGATCTGCAAGGAAAAGGTGGATAATAACGACCGGCCGCTGACTGACCAGGTCATCAAATCCATCCGCGTGGATACCAAGGGCGAGACTTATCCCGAGCCGAAGAAGCTCAAGGATCCCTACGGCAGATTCTGAATTGTTTCCATCCTGCGGCAGTGAAATGCTGCCGCAGTCACATGGGGGCGCACCGGTTTCGACGGGGATAGTGAGGCTGGAATAGCGGGTCGTGGCGCCTGACCACGATAAAACGGGTAACTTTTTATAAATTAACTGACAACAATCAGTACGCTCTGGCTGCCTAATTAGGCTGGCCCATCCGCCCCGAAAGGTCCACGAGTCGGGCTCGGGTGTGATTTTAGTGGAGAACGTGCGTGCGGAAAGCTTTGACCGCGCCATGCATTTATGAAGCTACTGAATCCGTAAGGGTGTCGTTCCCCGTGCGGATGAGGGAATGAAAAGGAGCGACTGCACCCGGAGAAGTTCCTGTCAAGCTGTTTTCGGACGGGGGTTCGACTCCCCCCGCCTCCACCATTGGGGTATTACACGAACCTTTTTACTTCAACGGCGGCTTTGCCGTGAAATGTTCAATCTGATACCAAAGCAGAAAACGCCGTCTTGGATTTGTTCCAAGGCGGCGTTTTACTATGTCCGAAATTGGCACATTCGTATTATTTTTCATCCTCTTGTAAAATGAAAGTACAATAAAAAACAGGAGGATAAACACAATGAAAAAAGGTAGTGTCAAGAGTTATGCGCAAAATTGATTATGGCTCTGAAGTGGTAAGCTTAAATTGGACACGGAGGGGGTAGAAATTGGACAGATGATG
>CALZCW010000152.1 GCA_945635805.1 uncultured Clostridia bacterium | reverse complement strand
GCGCCGCCGATGAGGCCGCCGTCGATGTCCGGCTGGGCCAGCAGCTCGTAGGCGTTCTTCTCGTTCATGGAGCCGCCGTAGAGGATGGTGGTGGCGCGGGCGTTCTTGGAGCCGTAGAGCTTGCGCACGACGACGCGGATGTGCTCGCAGACCTCCTCGGCCTGCTCGGGAGTGGCGGTGCGGCCGGTGCCGATGGCCCAGATGGGCTCATAGGCGATGACGACCTTGCGGATCTTCTCCTCGGGGATGTCCGCCAGGGCCAGCTTGATCTGCATGGTGATCCATTCCTCGGTGATGCCGGACTCCCGCTGCTCCAGGCTCTCGCCGCAGCAGACGATGGGGATCAGGCCGGCTTCCAGAGCGGCCTTGACCTTGGCGTTGACCTCGGCATCGGTCTCACCCATGGCGCGGCGCTCGGAATGGCCGATGATGACATATTTGCAGCCGGCATCGGTGAGCATGGCGGTGGAGATCTCACCGGTGTAGGCGCCGGAGGGGTTCGGGTTGCAGTTTTCTGCGCCGATGCCGACGCGGGTCTCACGCATGGCACGGACGGCGGCGGGGATGCACACGGCAGGCACGCACAGGGCGATGTCACACCAACGGCCCTTGGGGAGCATGGCCTTGAGCTCGGTCATAAAGGCCTTGGTCTCAGAGGGGGTCTTGTTCATCTTCCAGTTGCCTGCGATGAGGGTCTTGCGGTACTTGCGGTTCATGGCTTCGTTCTCCTTAATTCTAATACGTTATATATTTATTTGTCCTCCAGACAGGCGATGCCGGGCAGCTCCAGACCTTCCAGGAACTCCAGGGATGCGCCGCCGCCGGTGGAAATATGGGTGATCTTGTCGGCAAAGCCAAGCTGCTCGCAGGCAGCCGCGCTGTCGCCGCCGCCGACGATGGTCACTGCGTCGGCATCGGCAAGGGCCTGTGCCATGGCGATGGTGCCCTTGGCAAGGGTCGGGTTCTCAAAGACGCCCATGGGACCGTTCCAGACGACGGTCTTGGCGCCCCTGACGGCGTCGGCAAAGAGCTGGCGGGTCTTTTCACCGATGTCCAGGCCCTCCATGTCGGCGGGGATGGCGTCGGCGGGGACGGTCTTGACCTCGATGGGGCCGTCAATGGGGTTGGGGAAGGAGGCGGCCACGACGGTGTCCACCGGCAGCAGCAGCTTGACGCCCTTGGCCTCGGCCTTGGCCATCATTTCCTTGCAGTAGTCGATCTTTTCCGTGTCCAGCAGGGAGTTGCCCACGCTGTAGCCCTTGGCGGCCAGGAAGGTAAAGGCCATGCCGCCGCCGATGATGAGGGTATCCACCTTTTCCAGGAGGTTGTTGATGACGTTGAGCTTGTCGGAGACCTTTGCGCCGCCCAGGATGGCGACGAAGGGACGGGTCGGATCAGCCAGGGCCTTGCCCATGATGGAGACTTCCTTTTCCACCAGGAAGCCGCACACTGCCGGCAGATAGTCGGCCACGCCTGCGGTGGAGGAGTGGGCGCGGTGGGCGGTGCCGAAGGCGTCATTGACGAACAGGTCGGCCATGGAGGCCAGCTCCTTGCTCAGCTCCGGATCGTTCTTGGTCTCGCCCTTCATATAGCGGACGTTCTCCAGCAGCATGACTTCGCCGTCCTGCAGGGCGGCAGCCTTGGCCTTGGCGTCCTCGCCGACCACGTCGGCAGCCATGATGACGGGCTTGCCCAGCAGCTCGCTCAGACGGTCGGCGACGACCTTCAGAGACAGCTCCGGCTTCCACTCGCCCTTGGGCTTGCCCATGTGGGAGCAGAGGATGACCCGTGCGCCGTGGTCCATCAGATATTGAATGGTGGGCAGTGCGGCGACGATGCGCTTGTCGCTGGTGATCTTGCCGTCCTTGGTGGGGACGTTGAAGTCGCAGCGGCACAGGACCCGCTTACCCTTGACATCAACGGATTCAACGGATTTCTTGTTGTAGTTCATGTGTGACCTCCTGTTAAATATTACGTTTCATTTTCCCGTACTCCTTCAGGTGCGGGAAATCCTGCTGCCGCAGGGCCTCAAATACCCCAACGGCGACGGAATTGCTCAGGTTCAGGCTCCGTGCGGCCTCCCGCATGGGGATGCGGACGCAGCTTTCGTAGTGGCGCTCCAGAAACTCCTCCGGCAGGCCCTTGGTCTCCCGCCCGAAGAAAAGGTAGCAGCCGTCGGCGTAGTCCGCCTCGGTATAGGCCCGCGGGGCCTTGGTGGAAAACAGACGGAGCTGCCTGACGTCGTTGCGGGCGAAGAAATCGTCGAGATCCTCATAGACCCGGACATCCACCAGGTGCCAGTAGTCCAGACCGGCGCGCTTGACGGCGGCGTCGGAGATGTCGAAGCCCAGGGGCTTGACCAGGTGCAGCACCGTACCGGTGGCGGCACAGGTGCGGGCGATGTTGCCGGTGTTTTGTGGGATCTCCGGCGCGACCAATACAACGTTCAGCATGGCTCCTCGTCGGGCGGCGGGATTTTTTGCGCGCCGCCAAATCAATGTACCGCCTTATTCTATGACAAAACGCGGCAAAATTCAACAGTTTTTCTGCAGATTTCAAAAAAATTTCACACTTTTTCACTTTCGAAAATCTAAGGTTGCGTTTCTCAGCCAAATGCGGTATACTTCCTTTATATAAACTATTTTTTCGTGCAGCGGACGCGGTGTGCGACGCGTCCGCGCGGGAGGGAATCGGCATATGTCCCTGCGGGAACGGCTGCGCAAGGCGTGGCAGCTTTTTTTGATCTTTCTGAAAATCGGCGGCTTCACCTTCGGCGGCGGCTACGCCATGATCCCCCTCATTGAATATGAGACGGCGGAGCGGCGCCATCTGGTGGAAAAGGAGGAGATCTCCGACATCGTCGCCATCGCCGAATCCACCCCGGGCCCCATCGCCATCAACTCCGCCACCTTTATCGGCTACCGCACGGCAGGCGTTCCCGGTGCCGTGGCGGCGACCCTGGGCGTGGTGCTGCCCTCCTTCTGCATCATCCTCGTCATCGCCTATTTCCTGCGGCGGATCATGGATTACCCCGTGGTGCAGTACGCCTTTTTCGGCATCCGCGCCGGCGTTCTGGCCCTCATCGTCAAGGCCGTGATCTCCTTCTGGAAACGGGCCGATCACCATGTCTTCGGCTGGTGCGTCATGGTTTTGTCCTTCCTCTGGGCGGCCTTCACCGACTGGAGCGTCATCCTTTTGATCGCTCTGTGCGGTCTGGCGGGCTTTGTCTACTGCCTGGTCTGCGAAAAAGGAGGGAAAAGGCTGTGATCTATCTGGAGCTGCTTTTCACCTTCTTCAC
>CALZCW010000151.1 GCA_945635805.1 uncultured Clostridia bacterium | reverse complement strand
AGGCGGTGTCCAGCCAGATATCGACGATCTCCGTAGCCAGCATGGGGCCGACCATGCCCTGACCCAGGGCCATCATGTTGGTGTCGTTGTGCTGACGTGTCAGCCGGGCCGAAACCGTGTCGGAAAGCAGGGCGCAGCGGATACCCTTGACCTTGTTGGCGGTGATGGAAACGCCGATGCCGGTGGTGCAGACCAGGATGCCCCGGTCACATTCGCCGGAGGCCACCGCTTCCGCAGCGGGACGGGCATAATCGGGATAGTCGCAGCTTTCGGCGGAGTTGGTGCCGAAATCCACCACTTCAAAGCCCCGCTCCAGAAGATGGGCCTTGAGGTGCTCCTTCAGCGCCAGACCGCCGTGGTCACAGGCCATGGAAATTTTCATCGTAAATTCCTCCAAATTATAAAATAATACGTTCCGCCAGGAAACACAGGGCGGTCACGCAGGTAAAGCCCACGGTGAGCAGCACGCGTCCGCGCCGTGCATAGACGCTCCAGACCCAGCCCAGGCACAGCGCCAGCGGCAGCGCCATGATATAGGTACCGGCGCAGAGCCACAGGGCAAAGAAGCAGGGCAGCAGCAAAAGCAGCAGCAGACAGCGGCTGTCGCGGAAGCGGATCACGCCGTGCAGCAGCGGGATCAGGCTCAAAACGCCCGCAATGAACAGGAAAGCGTCCCCGACGTAGAGATGCTCCAAAGCAGCGCCCGGAACGAACAGCCGGGACATCCGCTCTGTAATGGCGGGGAAGAGCCCCCGGTAGAAGGAGAGGGAACGCAGCAGCGCCACCGGGTCGCCGTCGCCGCGCAGGACCACCCGGTAGACGAGCCACACGGCAATGAGACCGAAGAACAGCAGCAGCACCACCAGCAGCACCGACAGCACCAGCTTGTTGGTGCGGGTCTCCGGGTCGCCGCCGCGGAAGCGCAGGATCTGCACCGCCACATAGACGCCGATGTAAAAGGGCGCCAGCCAGAGGTAGGTGAAGCTGCACAGCAGAGCGCCGGCGTAAAGGACGATGGCCGCCGCCAGCCACAGCCCGCCGAAAAACAGGGGCGCGTCATAGGGCGCGGACATCCAGTACCACAGGCACAGCAGCGACAGGGACAGGAAAGCTGCGGCATAACAGTTGGAATTCAGCGTCAGGCCCAGCAGAAGACCGCAGCAGACGGCGGCGGAGGCTTTGCCGAACAAAGAGCGCACCAGCAGATATACCGCCAGCGCCGCCACGGCGCAGGCAGCCAGTTGGGGCAGGAAGCGCCCGACGTACCGGGCCAGCAGCTCCATGGCGTTGTCCTTCCTGTGAAGCTGCAGACAGAAAAACAGATAGACAAAGCGCAGACAGGCGGCGCACAGGGCGGTCAGCGGCGCCCAGATCAGATCTGCCATGCTGTAGGGCACGCGCTGCAGGGACGTAAAGTGCCGGGCATCCAGCCGGCGGATCCATTCCGTGGTCCCGATGCGGGGCCGCAGAACGCAAAAATAGGCCGGCACGCTCAGGCACAGGACCAGGGCAAAGCAGCCCAAAAGCACAAGAACACCGGGCAACTGCAGGAGATTCTGAAGAATAGAATACAGGGACACAGCCGCCACCTCCGTTTCTTTCTCTTACGGATAATATATCTATTCTATAGTATCACAGTTTTTCCTCATGTGCAACCGAAAAATTCATCCTCTGGACTGTTGGGACCATCCGTTGGTCGGATTCCCGGACCGCGCCTGTATAATTTCTCCCAGCGCCGCCATACTATCCCGGGGTGATACTTTGGACACACCGGATTTTTTGCGTCTGCCCGACGGCACCTACCGCGGCGCCGTCTCCGACGAAAACATTTCCGCCATTTTCCGCGGCGCCGGCGACTTCAACCGCCGCGTGCTCCGCGTGGGCAGCCATACCTTATATTTATATGCCATCGACGGCCTGACCTCCGGCGGCGACATCTCGGAATATGTGGTCAAGCCCCTGCTCCAGGACACCGCCGCCCAGTCCATGGACCTGCTCTGTGACCGCGCCCTCCACAGCACGGTCTATAATTCCGTGGCCGAGGCCTGCGAGGACCTGAACACCGTGGCCCTGAAGCTGGTCAACGGCTATTCCGTGGTGCTTTTCGGCAGCCGGGCCGTTGCCTTTGAGGACAAGACCGGCGAAAAGCGCTCCCCCTCCGCGCCGGAGGTGGAAAACACGGTCAAAGGGCCGAAGGACGCCTTCACCGAGACGGTACGCACCAATACCAGTCTTTTGCGGCGGCATCTGCGTACACCGGCCCTGCGCCTATACGAAACCAAGGTCGGTCAGCGGAGCCTGACCAACGTGACCCTGGCCTATATCGACGGCCTGACGGACCCGTCCCTGGTGGAGCGGATGAAGCAGCGCCTGTCGGAGATCGACGTGGACGGCCTGGTCACGCCGTCCTCCGTGGAGGAATACGTCACCGGTTCCCGGCCCACGGCCTTTCCGCTGCTGCAGTACACGGAGCGGACGGACCGTTTCGCCCAGGCACTGCTGGACGGACGGGTGGGGCTTCTGGTGGACGGCCTGCCCCTGGGCTATCTGGCGCCGGTGGACCTTGGCTGGCTCATGGCCTCTCCCGAGGACCGGGGGACGGATTTCGTCTCCGCCTCCTGCCTGCGGGTCTTGCGTTACCTGGCACTGCTGGTGGGGCTGTTCCTGCCGGGGCTGTATGTGGCCATGGCGGCCTTTCACCCGGAGATGCTGCCGACGGCGCTGCTGCAGTCCATCATCGACAGCAAGCAGTCGGTGCCGTTTCCGACGATTTTTGAGGTACTGGGCCTGCTCATCGCCTTTGAGCTGCTCCAGGAGGCCAGCGTCGCCTTACCCCAGTCCATCGGCCAGAGCCTGTCCATCATCGGCGGCCTGGTGGTGGGCACGGCGGCGGTGGAGGCCAGCATCCTGTCACCGGCGGCCCTCATCGTCGTGGCGGCGGCGGGGATCGCGGGCTATGCCCTGCCGGGACGGAGCTTTGCCGATGCCATCCGGCTGTGGCGGTTTTTGCTGGCGGTGCTGGCAAGCCTTTTGGGACTGTTCGGCCTGACCCTGGGGGCCCTTGTGCTTCTGGTCCATCTGGCGGAGCAGGAATCTCTGGGCGTGCCCTACCTGGCACCCTTTTCGCGGGTGTCGGGTATTACGTCACTGCTGCGCACCCGCCTGAAGAACCAAAAATACCGCGACGCCGCCCTCCACCCCCTGGACGAACGGAACCAAAAGTAGGGGCGGACGACTTTGTCCGCCTAAAGCTGCCGCAGGCAGCTTTATGACTAAGGGCTAAGGACTAAGGGTGAATGACTG
>CALZCW010000150.1 GCA_945635805.1 uncultured Clostridia bacterium | reverse complement strand
CCTTTGCAGACTTTGAGAAACAGCTCGCTGTGCGGCAGAGGCAGTATAATAATTTTCCAATGAGACCCCTCAACTGGCAGTCACCTAAGACTGTGCTTTATTCTTTTCCAAATGTGTAACACATCATTGACAAACCTACACGGCCGCTTGTTCCCGTCTTTTCGCCGCACTTTCTCCCGTATATTGGGGACAGCAGAGAGAAACGGTATCTGCGGCAGCAAAAAAAGTCGAAAAAACGAAAAAAACCTTGCAAAGGCAGGTCACGCTTTTTATAATATACTAAATCTTTTGATTCATATATCTTACAGAAATGAGGCATTACCATGAAAACCCGTTTTACATCCCTGCTGCTGGTCCTGGTGCTGCTTCTGGCAGCGCTGCCGCTGCAGGCTTCCGCAAAGGCAGATACCGCTCACCTGGAAAAGATGAAGACCCTGCTCAACAGCGTGGAGCTGCAGCCCCAGCGCACCGGCTACCCTGCCGTGGACGCGCTGCTGGAGGAGATCGTCGCGCCCTATGCCAGCAGCGATAACTACACCAAGATCCTGAACGCTTACGACTGGACCGTTAAGAACATCAACTTCAGTTGGGCGCCCTATTCGCAGGATTACGCACCGGCCTACGACTGCTTCAACGTGACATATGACCTGGAATACGAGGAAGGTCTGGAGGAATCGGTTCCCTTTGAGATGGTCAACCGCGCCTATCACGCTCTGAGCCAGCGCGAGGGCGTCTGCTACGATTATGCGGCGGTGATGACCCTCCTGGCACGGTACATCGGCTTTGAAGCCTATCTGCACACAGGCCTGTTCACCTTTGAAGCCGGCTACGGCAGCGGCGACGGCCACCACGGCTGGTCCGAGCTGGTTATCGACGGCGTCCCCTACATCTTCGATCCCCAGCGGGACTACCGTCTGAGCGGCAACGCCTCACGGGACAACAGCTTTTACTATTTCGGCCTGACCGGTTCGGAGACCTGGCGCTACAATCCCGAGACGGAGATCAATGCCGCCCGCGACGCGCAGTGCCTGCCCATGGGTACTGCGCGCGACAATCAGCCCTATGTGTCCGTCACGGCGACGGCTTCCGGCAAGGCTCAGGGCAGCACCTCCTGCTTCCCCGGCGCTGAGGTGACGGTCACCGCAGTGGGCGACGACTTTAACGGCTGGTTCAATGCGGACGGCATCTGCGTCAGCCCCGATGCCCAGTATACCTTCTCTGTGGAGGAAAACACCCATCTTCTTGCGGTCTTTGCCGACGAGCTGTTCCATGACATACCGAAGAACAAATGGTATCGCGCTGATGCAACGGAGGCCGCCGTGCGCAATATTGTCACCGGTACGCAGCCCTTTATCTTTGACGGCGAACAGACTCTGAACCGGGCCATGGCAGTCACACTGATCTTCCGCATGGCCGGCGAGAATGTTGAGGCGAAAAGCATCCCCTTCTCCGACGTAGCCGCAGGGAAGTGGTATTCCGACGCCGTTGCCTGGGGTAACGAGTCGGGCATTGTCAAGGGCGTCAGCGCCGATCTGTTCGCGCCTGAGGATCCCGTGAGCCGTGAGCAGTTTATTACCCTGCTGATGCGCCTTGCCGGGCACCTGGGTCTGAATTCCGAGCCGACGGACCTGGCTTACACCGACACCGGGAGCATTTCCTCCTTTGCGCTGGAGTCGATGCAGCGCGCCCAGTCGGCGGGATTGCTTGCAGGCTATAAAGACGGCACCATCCGTCCCCATGGCGAGCTGACCCGCGCCGAGGGCGTGACCCTGCTGGTCCGCTTCCTCCACTGGCTGGAAACGGAATGATCCAAAAGAATAAAAAATCTGCGGCAGGCCATCCGGCCTGCCGCAGATTCTCTTTTACCGGTGGAACAGCCGGGCCACCTCATAGCGCGGCTGGCAGCTTACATGAATCCCGAGGCGGCGCAGGAGCATCTCGTCCTCGGTACTGAGAATGACAGAAAAATGGGCATCACAGCCGCGCAGGGCGGGAAGCTGCTCCGTCGCCAGCCGGGCAATGGGGTTGGTCAGGGCCGAAATGGTCAGAGAGATCAGCATCTCATCGGTGTGCAGCCGGGGGTTTTTGTGGGCCAGGTATTGGGTCTTGAACCGGCAGACCGGCTCCAGGACTTGGGCGGAGATCAGGTCGAATTTATGGTCGATGCCTCCGATGGCCTTCAGGGCGTTGAGCAGCAGCGCCGACGCCGCTCCCAGAGTCTCGGAGGTCTTTCCCGTAACCACCCGACCGTCGGGCAGGACCATAGCTCCGGCAGGCGCGCCGGTTTCCTCCGCTTTTTTCAGCGCCGCCGGGATCGCCGGACACAGCTCCGGTGTGACCTCCGCCTGCTTCATCAGCAGCTCCAGTTTCTGGACGCTCTCCTCGTCTCCCCTGCCCCGGAGCTTTTCCGCGCAGGCGGTATAGTAGCGCCGCAGGATCTCCATCCGGGCGGCTTTTCGGCAGATCGCGTCGTCTACGATGCAGAAGCCTGCCATGTTGACGCCCATGTCCGTCGGCGAGGCATAGGGAGAATCGCCCTGGATCTGACGGAAAATGGCCCGCAGCACCGGGAAGATCTCCACATCGCGGTTGTAGTTGACGGCGGTCTTGCCGTAGGCCTCCAGGTGGTAGGGATCAATCATGTTCACGTCGTTCAGATCTACCGTGGCGGCCTCATAGGCCAGATTCACCGGGTGCTGCAGCGGCAGGTTCCAGATGGGAAAGGTCTCAAATTTCGCATAGCCTGCCGCGATGCCCCGCTTGTGCTCATGGTAGAGCTGGCTCAGGCAGGTGGCCATCTTTCCGCTGCCGGGACCGGGGCCGGTGACCACCACCAGGGAACGCTCCGTTTCCACATATTCGTTGGCGCCCAGGCCCTCGTCGCTGACGATGTGGGAGACGGCGGAGGGGTAGCCCGCAATGGGAAAATGCCGGAAGCAGCGGATGCCCAGGGCTCCCAGCCGCTTGTAAAAGGCCTCTGCCGCAGGCTGCCCGGCATAGCGGGTGAGGACCACGCTGCCCACATACAGGCCCATGGCGCGGAAGGTATCGATGAGCCGCAGCACGTCCTCGTCGTAGGGGATACCCAGATCGCCGCGTATTTTGTTCTTTTCGATGTCCGCCGCGTTGACCGCGATGACGATCTCCACATCCTCCTTCAGGGTGCAGAGCATACGGATCTTGCTGTCTGGCTGAAAACCCGGAAGCACACGGGAGGCATGATAGTCGTCAAAGAGCTTGCCGCCGAATTCCAGATAGAGCTTGCCGCCGAACTGGGCGATGCGCTTGCGGATCTCCTGGGACTGGA
>CALZCW010000149.1 GCA_945635805.1 uncultured Clostridia bacterium | reverse complement strand
CGTTCGAGGGCTGTCTTTCGGTCCTCCGGCGACAGGGTGCGCGCTGCCTTTTCCTCCCGGCTGCCCCGGAAATCGTCGACCAGAGCGGTCAGAATACGGGGCGTGTCATGGCTGCCCAGCAGATTCATCACGCAGGAAAGCACCTGGGGCGGATAATTTTCCGCAATGGTCATAACGGCCTCTCCCAGTGCGCTTCCGTCGTCCAGGCCGCGAATGTAGTTGAGGATCGCCGTGCGCCAGGGATAATTCATGGTGGAGTCCAGCTCACCGTCCACAAAGTACCGACGGGAGATGCCGTAGGCCCGCTTGTTGGAGGCGTCCTCCCAGACCTCGCCAAGCAGCAGCGCGTCGGGCTTTATGGAGCGGATGCGTTTTTTCAGCTTATAGACAAATTCGTCGGGCAGCTCATCCACCACATCCAGGCGGAAGCCATCAGCGCCCAGGCCCAGCCAGTGGGCGGCCACCGAGTCGTCATCCTCTATTATATAATGTATGTAGCTGGGTGTGACCTCCTCCACGTTGGGCAGCGTGGGCATATTCCACCAGGCATCGTAGTCGTCGGGATAGTGCCGGAAGCGGTACCACTCCCGGTAAGGCGAGTCAGGGTTGCTGACGGCGCCGTTGCCGAAGACGTGCCTGGCGTCAAAATAGACGCTGTTGCTGCCGGTGTGGGAGAAAACGCCGTCCAGGACGATGCGGATACCCAGGCTGTGGGCCTCGTCGCAGAGGACCTTGAAGTCCGCCTCTGTCCCCAGCATGGGGTCGATGCGTTTATAATCGGCGGTATCGTAGCGGTGGTTGGAGTAGGCCATGAAAATGGGGTTGAAGTAGATCACCTCTACCCCAAGATCCTTCAGATAGGGCAGCTTTTCCCGCACGCCGTTGAGGTTGCCTCCGAAAAAGTCACTGCACCAGTTTCCCTCGGCATCGGGCTTATACTCCGGCATCTCGTCCCAGTTCGCATGGACAGAAAAGGGCTGGAGCTTATCCGTCAGATCACAGTCGCCGGACTTGTAAAAGCGGTCCGGCAGGATCTGATACATGACTGCGCCCCTGGCGAAGTCCGGCGTGGCAAAATCGGCGGGAATGACGCTGATCTGCCACTTGTCTCCCGCCTCCATATTGGTCCCGTTTCCCTGCTTGAACAGACGGAATCCGCCGTTTTCTTTGGTCACATAGAACCAGTAGAAAAACAGGCCGCGTTTCTCCGGCACAAACTCACAGCGGTAGGCCTCATAGCCGTCGCCGCTGTTTTCTTCCTTTACAAAGGGATACTCCCCTGCCGGTGCGTTCTCACAGTCCTCCAGCATGAGATGCACACCGGTAGCATGGCAGTTGACCGGGACAAGCAGGCGCAGAATGCACCGCTGCCCCGTTCGGATACAACCGAACGGGGTCTTGTGGGCCGCATCTCTGCTGTCAAACAAGATACGCATTATTTGAGCTTCCAGATATTCTCGGCATACTCCTCCACCGAGCGGTCAGAGGAGAAAATACCGGCCTTGGCGATATTGACCAGGGACATATTGGAGAACTTTTTGGCATCGAGATAGGTCTGGCTCACCAGCTTCTGGGCGCGGGCGTAGTCGGTGAAGTCGGCGACGGTCATATAGGGATCGGCGGTGCCGAAGCGGTTAGTCAGCAGGCTGCTGACCAGATCGTCGAAGCGCTGTCCCAGGATGCCGGAGGTCAGCATATCCAAGACCTCCCGCAGGGCCGGCGTCAGGAATTCGTTGGGGTTGTAGCCCTGCTGCCACAGAGCGTCCACCTCATGGGCCTTCATGCCGAAGAGGAAGATGTTGTCGTCGCCCACCTGCTCGTGGATCTCCACGTTGGCGCCGTCCAGGGTGCCGATGGTGACTGCGCCGTTGATCATCAGCTTCATGTTGCCGGTGCCGGAGGCTTCCTTGCCAGCCACGGAAATCTGCTCCGAGATATCCGCCGCCGGAATGATGATCTCGGCCAGAGACACCTTGTAGTCCTCGATAAAGACCACCTTGAGCTTGTCACGGACCTCGGGGTCGGCGTTGATAAAGTTGGACACGGCCACAATCAGGCTGATGATCTGCTTTGCGCGGATATAGCCCGCAGAGGCCTTCGCCGCAAAGATAAAGGTGCGCGGCACAAAGGGCGCCGAGGGATTGGCCTTGATCTCGTTGTAAAGATGCAGAACGTGGAGGATATTCAGAAGCTGGCGCTTGTACTCATGCAGACGCTTGATCTGAATGTCGAAAACGGAATCCGGGTCGACTTTGACGCCGTTGCGCTCGGCAATGAGCGCCGCCAGACGTTCCTTGTTCTTGCGCTTGATGCTCCGCAGATTCTGCAGCACCGTCTCGTCGTCCTGGTATTTGAGCAGGGCCTCCAGATTCCGGGCATCGCGCTTGAAGCCGTCGCCGATGATGTCCGTCAGGTAGTCGGTCAGCAGCGGGTTGGACTGGCACAGCCAGCGGCGGTAGGCAATGCCGTTGGTCACGTTGAGGAAGCGATCCGGCGTGATCTGGCAGTAGTCGCGGAAGATGCCGTTGCGCAGGATATCCGTATGGAGCTTGGAAACGCCGTTGACCTTGTGGCAGGCGGCCAGACACAGATTGGCCATGCGGATCTCATTGTTGGCAATGACCGCCATATAGTTGATCTTGCCCCAGTCGTTGGGGTAGACCTTGCTGAGGCCTTCGATCAGGCGGCGGTTGATCTCCACGCAGATGGAGTAGATGCGGGGAAGCTGTTCCCGGAACAGGTCCACGTTCCAGCGCTCGAGGGCCTCGCTCATGACCGTGTGGTTGGTGTAGGACAGGGTCTTGCAGGTGATCTCCCAGGCCTTGTCCCAGCCGTACTCGTTCTCGTCCACCAGCAGACGCATCAACTCCGGTACACAGAGGGCCGGATGGGTATCGTTGATGTGGATGGCGACCTTGTCGGCCAGATTGTCGAAGGTGTGATACTTCTTATAATGCTTTTTCAGTATACTCTGCAGAGAGGCGGAGACCAGAAGATACTGCTGCTTCAGGCGCAGGCGCTTTCCCTGGATATGGTCATCAGCAGGATAAAGCACCTTGGAGATGGTCTCTGCCATGGCATTCTCCTCCAGAGCGCGGACGTAATCGCCGCGGGAGAAGGCCGCCATGTCGAAGCTCTGGGGCAGCTTGGCGCTCCAAAGGACCAGACGGTTGACGCTGTCGCTGTGATAGCCGGAGATGAACAGATCGTGGGGCACGGCAATGACGGAATTGTAGCCAACCTGCGCCACCTTGAACTTTCCGTTGTCCATCCACTCGCGAACCTCGCCGCCGAAACGGACCTCCACCGCGTCGTCCTCCCGGGGCCGGAGCCA